>NZ_LSIA01000083.1:0-6439 GCF_001556015.1 Novosphingobium sp. CCH12-A3
GATTCGTAACTTACGTATACAGACTGCGTCTCGCTAGCAGCATTGAAGCTTCGGAATTGCCGGGATCGGAACGTCGATCGGGCAACAGGACGAACACTCGGAGACCCTCAATGCGACAGACGACATTTCTAGCGGCGACCGTCAGCCTCTTCGCGACGCTAACCTTCGCCGCCGGCACCGCTCTCGCCCAGTCGACGCCCGCGCCCGCGCAGACTGCGCCGGCCCATGCCCACCAGCAGGGCATGGATCATGGCGGGCAGCAGATGCACGATCAGATGATGAAGGATCATCAGGCCGGCGCGCAGAAGCAGCAGGGGCAACCGGCCCAGCAGGATCAACAGGGCATGTCGGGGATGGCCGGCATGTCCGGCGGCTCGCCTGCATCGAACGGCTCGGGCATGGCCGGTAAGGCGAAGAGTGGCTGCTGCAAGATGCCGATGAAGAAGGCCAAGCCGGCGGCGAAGAAGAAGACCGCCAAGCCCATGGCCGACAAGCCGATGAGCGACATGTGAAGTTTCCAGCCCCGATAAAACACCCCCCGGGGCTGAGGGCCCGCCGCCGCCCCCGCGGCGGGCCAGTTCTTTGACGATGCCCAGCGTCGCCCCGTGCTCCCGGCCTTCAAAACCGGGTCCGAGCGTCTGACGTGACAGAGGAAACAGCGATGCGAAATCATCTTGGCGTCGGTGCTGCTATTGGCTTTCTGCTCTTTGGCAGCACGCCGCTCCTCGCACAGGGTATCGGCCATAGCTTGTTCATGCGCGGCAAGATCGTCCGTATGGATGCGGGCGGCACAGTGGCCTGCCTGGGCAAGGCCGATGGCGCGCACATCGGGCAGATACTCGAAGTCTATCACGCAACGCCGCGCCACCGCCGCCTTGTCGGTCATGTCGAAGTCGACCAGATTTTCGACGACCATTATGCTCATTTCCGCGTGAGGGACGGGACGCTTCAGAAAGGCGATTGGGTGAGCCTAAAGCGCGTCCGGGCGTAACGCCAGAATTGGAATGCCAAGCGCCGCCCTCGCCAAAAGAAGACTCGGCCGAGTAACGCCTGTCTCGGCATAATTCCGATCAGGCGTGCGCGAATACGTTCAGGAGTCGATGAATAGTCATCGGCTCTGTTGGCGTGTCTGACCCTCAAGCCCGCGACCCCGATACCAGACTACCTTCTGCGGAACTTACTTATAGGCCACCCGGGCAAAGAGATTACTCCGTCAGGCCATCGATAGAGATGGAGTCAGGTTATGTTCGAGAAGGCGATCGGGACCATTAACGCGGCGGCCTCCTTCCGACACCGCTATGATAATTTCATCGGAGGCCGCTGGAGCGCTCCTGCGGGCGGCGAGTATTTCGCCGACACGAGCCCGATCAATGGCGCCCAGATCGCAGAGTTCGCGCTGTCGACGCCGGAAGATGTCGAGCGCGCGCTCGATGCGGCGCACGCCGCCAAGGATCAATGGGCAAGGATCGCGCCCGCCGAACGCGCCAGGATTCTCAATCGCGTCGCCGACCGGCTCGAAGACAATCTGGAGTTGCTGGCACTTGCCGAGACGATCGACAATGGCAAGCCGATCCGCGAGACGCGCGCTGCCGACGTGCCGCTCGCGATCGACCATTTCCGCTACTTCGCCGGCTGCATCCGGGCGGAGGAAGGCGGCATCTCGACGATCGATGCGGACACCATCGCCTATCATTTCCGCGAGCCGCTCGGCGTCGTCGGCCAGATCATCCCGTGGAACTTCCCGCTGCTGATGGCGGCGTGGAAGATCGCCCCGGCGCTGGCGGCGGGCAACTGCACCGTCATCAAACCCGCATCCCAGACGCCGCTCACCTTGCTGATGTTCGCCGAGCTCACCGCCGACATCCTGCCGCCCGGCGTGCTCAATGTCGTTACCGGCCCGGGACGGACCGTTGGCCAGGCGATCGCCGCCAATCCGCGCATCGCCAAGGTCTCGTTCACCGGCGAGACCGTCACCGGCAAGCAGATCATGCACGCCGCGGCGGACCATCTGATCCCCCAGACGATGGAGCTTGGCGGCAAGTCGCCCAACATCTTCATGGCGGACGTGCTCGACGAGGACGATGCCTTCTTCGACAAGGCGCTCGAAGGCTTTACTTTGTTCGCCTTCAACAAGGGCGAGGTCTGTACCTGCCCGTCGCGCGCCCTGATCCATGAGTCGATCTTCGACCGCTTCATCGAGCGCGCCGTGGCGCGCGTCGCCGCGATCCGCCAGGGCGATCCGCTCGACCCGTCGGTCCAGGTCGGCGCGCAGGCGTCGGAGGACCAGCTCCACAAGATCCTGGGCTATATCGATATCGGCAAGGCCGAGGGCGCGCAGTGTCTGGTCGGTGGCGCCAGGGCGCTGCCGGGCGGTGCGCTCGACCAGGGCTATTTCGTGCAGCCGACCGTGTTCGTGGGTCAGAACCACATGCGCATCTTCCAGGAGGAGATCTTCGGTCCCGTCCTGTCGGTCACCACGTTCAAGACGGTCGAGGAGGCGATCGCACTTGCCAATGACACCGCCTACGGTCTTGGCGCGGGCGTCTGGACCCGGAGCGGCAACACCGCCTACCGGCTCGGCCGCGCGATCGAGGCCGGGCGGGTCTGGACCAACTGCTATCATCAGTACCCCGCCCATGCCGCCTTCGGCGGATACAAGGCATCGGGCTTCGGGCGTGAAAACCACCGGATGATGCTCGATCATTATCAGCAGACCAAGAATCTGCTCGTCTCCTATGACGAGCACGCGCTCGGCCTATTCTGACCCCTCGCTCAAAGGAGAAACGGACATGGCGAAAACCATGAAAGCGGCGGTCGTCCGCGAATTTGGCAAGCCCCTGGTCATCGAGGACGCGCCGATCCCGACGGTCGGCCCCGGGCAGGTCCTGGTCAAGATTGCGGCAACCGGCGTGTGCCATACCGACCTGCACGCGGCAGAAGGGGACTGGCCGGTCAAGCCCAACCCGCCCTTCATTCCTGGCCATGAGGGCGTCGGGCATGTCGCCGCCGTTGGTGCCGGCGTCACCCATGTGAAGGAAGGCGACCGGGTCGGTGTGCCCTGGCTCTACACCGCCTGCGGGCACTGCGTGCATTGCCTGGGTGGCTGGGAGACGCTTTGCCACGAACAGCAGAACACCGGCTATTCGGTCAATGGCAGCTTTGCCGAATATGTCCTCGCCGATCCCAACTATGTTGGTCACCTTCCCGACAATGTCGACTTCCTCGACATTGCGCCGATCCTCTGCGCGGGCGTCACCGTCTACAAGGGATTGAAGGCCACCGAGGCCCGACCCGGCGAGTGGGTGGTCGTCTCCGGCATTGGCGGGCTCGGCCACATGGCGGTGCAATATGCCCGAGCCATGGGTCTCAATGTGGCCGCGGTCGACATCGACGATAGCAAGCTCGACCTCGCTACACGCCTTGGCGCCACACTGACGGTCAACGCGCGCAACGAGGACCCTTCGGCAGCGCTCAAGAAAGCCATTGGCGGCGCGCACGGGGCGCTGGTGACCGCCGTTTCGCCCAAGGCGTTCCAGCAGGCGCTCGGCATGGTCCGGCGCGGCGGCACGGTCGCGCTCAACGGCCTGCCGCCGGGCGACTTCCCGTTGTCGATCTTCGACACCGTGCTGAACGGCATTACCGTGCGCGGCTCGATCGTCGGCACGCGGCTCGATCTGCTCGAGGCACTGGCGTTCGCCGGCGAGGGCAAGGTCAAGGCCACGGTCCATGCAGACAAGCTGGAGAACATCAACGACGTCTTCTCCCGCATGCATCATGGCGACATCGAGGGCCGGATCGTCCTCGACCTCGCCTGAAGCCGACTTCGCGAAAGTACAGTTCATGTCTCCCTTACATATCCGGCCGATCGCGCGGCGCCGTTTCGTCCAGGGGCTGGCGATCGGCGGCGCGGTTGCCGGCTTCGCCCCGGCGCTTCTCGCGCGATCCGCCCCAGTCTCGCCCGCCGAGCTTAGCGGGACCGAGTTCGACCTCGAGATCGCCGAGCTGCCAGTCAACTTCACCGGCAAACGCCGTATCGCGACCGCCGTGAACGGCAGCGTGCCCGCGCCGGTCCTGCGCCTGCGCGAAGGCGACACGGTCACGCTCCGTGTGCGCAACGGCCTCAAGGAGATGTCGAGCATCCATTGGCACGGCATCATCGTGCCGGCGGAGATGGACGGCGTGCCCGGCATCAGCTTTGCCGGCATCGCGCCGGGCGAGACCTTCACCTATCGCTTCGAGGTCCGCCAGAGCGGAACCTACTGGTATCACGCTCACACGCTCGCCGAGCAGACGGGACTCTATGGAGCGATCATCGTGGAGCCGAAACAGGCGCCGGCGGCGCGGGCGCCCGATCGCGACTATTGCATCGTGCTCAGCGACTGGTCGGACGAGCCGCCGCTGCAGATCTTCCTCAATCTCAAGAAGCAGAGCAGCTACTATAATTTTGCGCAGCCGACCGCCGGCGATTTCCTCAAGGATGTCGGCACCATGGGCTTGGGCAAGGCGCTCGAGCGGCGGCGGATGTGGAACAGCTCGCGGATGAACCCGACCGACTACAGCGATGTCTCTGCCGCGACCTACACCTATCTGATGAACGGCGCGCCGCCCGCCGGCAACTGGACCGGTATCGCCGCGCCCGGCGAGCGCGTGCGCCTGCGCTTCGTCGGCGCGGGGACGGCGACGTTCTTCGACGTGCGGATCCCCGGGGTCGAGCTGACGGTCGTATCGACCGACGGGCAGCCGGTCGAGCCGGTCACGGTCGAGGAATTCCGGATCGGCCCGGGCGAGACCTACGACGTCGAGTTCACCATGCCCGAGGGCGGCGCCCGCACCATCTTCGCGCAGGCGATCGATCGGAGCGGCTATGCGCGTGGCACGATCGCACCGGCCCCGGGCATGGCGGCAGCCGTGCCGCCGCTCGATGCCCGGACCTGGCTCGAGCCGGTCGACATGATGGGCGCGATGGCGACGATGGGCGCAATGGGAGGCGACGCGCATGCCGGGCACGGCATGACCGAGATGCCGGCCAGGGCACGGCACGCCCGCACCGAATATGGCGCCAATACCGACATGCGCGTCGACTATCCGCGCACCAATCTCGACGATCCCGGCGCCGGGCTGCGCGGGCGCGGCTGGCGCGTGCTGACGCTGGCCGATCTGCGCACGCCGGGCGGCGATCCCGACCCGCGCGAGCCCGAGCGCGACATCGAGCTGCATCTGACGGGCAATATGGAACGGTTCATCTGGTCGCTCGACGGCATCAAGCTCAACGATTCCAGGCCGCTTCATTTCAAGCCAAACGAGCGGCTGCGCGTCACCTTCGTCAACGACACGATGATGGCGCATCCGATGCATCTGCACGGCATGTGGAGCGATGTCGAAGGCCCGGACGGCGCCTTCCAGGTCCGCAAGCATACGGTCGTGGTCCAGCCCGCCCAGCGGGTGAGCTTCCGCGTCACCGCCGACGCCATGGGCCGATGGGCCTTCCACTGCCATCTGCTCTATCACATGGCGGCCGGCATGTTCCGGGAGGTGGTGGTCGCATGATCCGGATTTTCCCCTCGCGCGGCATCGCTCTTGGCGCTGCCCTCTTCCTGGCGCCGGCGATCACGGCTCCCGCCCTCGCGCAGGATGCCTCGCCCCCGTCGCCCGCCGCCACCCCTGCCCAAACGGCCACTCCCGCTCAGCACACCCCTTCCGCGCAAGGCTCTCAGGACCATGCGGGCATGGACATGCCGGGCATGGATATGACCGACACGAAGGCGTCCGGTAACGGCGCCACGATGGACATGGGCTCGATGCAGGGTGGCAAGGCCCCGCCGGACGCGCGCAACTCGGACGATTATGCCGACGGCTATCGCAACTCGACGCTGCCGGGCTATGAGATGGCCGACAAGCTCTCGATCCCCAAGATACTTGTCGATGAGCTCGAATTCGCCAGCGGCAACGAGGGTCAGGGCGTGGGTTGGACCGTGCTCGTCACCAAGGGTCAGGACAATGACAAGCTCTGGCTGCGCAGCCAGGGCCTCAAGAACTCCCGCGACCAACGTCTCGATCCGGAGAGCAGCGTCGAGGCGCTGTGGTGGCACAGCAAGAACCCGTTCTGGGGCACGCTGCTCGGGGTCAGGCAGGATCTCGGCAAGGGCGCGACGACATGGCTGGCCGCCGGCGTCGAGGGACTGGCGCCTTATTGGTTCGACGTCCAGCTCACCGGCTATGTAGGGACCGATGGGCGTCTCGCGGCGCGCGCCAAGGCCTCCTATGAGGTCCTGTTCACCAATCGGTTGATCCTCACACCGCAGGTAGAGACCAATATCTATTCGAAGCGGTCGAGAGATCGGCAGCTTGGCAGCGGCTTCAGCAATGTCGAGCTGAGCGGACGGTTGCGCTACGAGGTGTCGCGCAAGTTCGCGCCCTATATCGGCTTCGTCTGGGAGCG
>NZ_LSIA01000084.1:0-14257 GCF_001556015.1 Novosphingobium sp. CCH12-A3
TGACAGACCCGGTCTACCCGGCACCGAAACGAACTTCGCTTTGTTCACGGACGACCAGATCACCGCCATCGCCGCAATCAGGCTCGCGCGCGCGCCGGGGCCACCGCTAACGTGCAGCCACGAGGCCATCGCCAGCACGCCCATGCCCCCGCCCCACACCGCGTCGATAAAGCTGACGTCGCCGATGCGCACCGCCACGCGCCACAGCAAGCCCATGCCGACCACGAGGATCGCCACGTTCATCAACAGGGCGTGGAGCAGCGCATCAGGCATCGGTAACCTCCGGCGGTTCGGTCAGCCCACGGCCGGGATGCTTCGGCGTGACCTTGCGGTAGACGTCGAAGATCTTGCGCATGTCGGCCTCGTAATCGCCAGATGGCCAGATGGCCGGGCCAAGTCCGCCGGTCTTGGTGCCATAGTCCATCATGCCCACGACCATCGGCACCTTCGCCTTCAGGGCGATGTGATAGAAGCCACTGCGCCACTGGCCGACTGCGCTGCGCGTGCCTTCGGGCGCGATGGTCAGCATGAAGCGGTCGCGGCGCGCAAACTCGGCGACCATGGCGTCGACGATGTTCTTGCGGGCCGAACGATCAATCGAAACCCCGCCCATGTCGCGCATGAAGCCGCCCAAGGGCCAGCGGAACAGGCTGTCCTTGGCCATGAAATGGGGCTTGAGGCCCAAGTCCTCGGTCAGCCCGATGAAGTAGAGGAAGTCCCAGTTGGAGGTATGCGGTGCGGCAATGATCACGCAGCGCCCATCCTCGGGCGGCGCGCCTACGGCCTTCCACCCCTGGCTACGGTAAAACCACACCAACAGCTTTCGCACCACGCGCGACAGCAGGCTCGGCCTGCGGTCCTCGATTGCCCCGTCCATCGTCTTCTCCCCGCCGGGAGACTAGCGCGGGAGCGGTGCCCTGTCTAACGCTCCCCTGAATCAGGCCAGGCAGCCATCCGGGGCGTCGACCGGCGCAGGAACAGACTCGGCAGTTTCACCAGCATCAGGGATTTGTGAATCCAGTAATCGGCCCAGCGCTCCTGCCATTTCGCCTTTTCCCGCCCCTGCGCATCGAGCCAGGCGGCATAAGGCATCCAGTGATCAGGCTCGTCCTTTTCGACCACCTCGAAGATGCGCTTCAACGCCTTGTCCGAACGGACGTGGCTGTTTTCCAGCAGGATCTCGACCTGCCGCATGCCCCGCTGTTCGGTCAGCATGATGCCCCGGCACAGCTTCTCGAATGCCTCGGGGCTGGCAATAACGCCCTGCGTGTCGAGCTCGTCGATCGTGCAGCCGAACACTTTCTGGATGAAGCGATCGATGTGCCCGCAAGTGGAATCGACGGCGAGCGGCATCCGCCCCTGCAATTCGAACCAGCGCCTGAACATCACGTAATGCTTGCGCTCGTCGGCGCGGTGTTTCTCGATGGCGGCAATGAAGGCAGGGTTATCCGGACAACGCACCCTTACCGCTTCGAGTACCCGGTCGAGCGAAGTGTAGCCCCGATGCTCGTTGTAGATGTAGATCGACGCGAAGACGTCGAGGAAACGAGCGCGGAAGCGAGCGTAGGGGTTTGCCACGAAACCATCATACGCTGGTGAGACCCTTGCGTTCCAGCCCCCAAAGCCTAGAGGGCAAGCATGGCCATCTTCACCAAGAACCCGAAGTTCGACTGGATCCTTCACTGTGGGTGGAAGGGCCTGTGCCCGAAGTGCGGCAAGGGGCCGATGTTCGCAGGCTGGCTGAAGCTGCAGAAGACCTGCCCGGAATGCGGGCTCGATTACCAGTTCGCCAACGCGGACGACGGTCCGGCCTTCTTCGCGCTGTGCATCACCGCTTTCCCGCTCACCTTCTTTGCGGTCTGGCTTGAAGTTGCCCATGCGCCGCCATGGTGGGTGCACGTGCTTACCTCCGTGCCGATCCTGGCAATCGGATGTCTTGCCACGCTCCGCCCGTTCAAGGGCTGGCTGGTGGCCTCGCAGTACGTGAACAAGGCGATCGAGGCAGGCACGGAGAACCTGTGGAACAAGCTCAACGCACGAGAGCGTGAGTCCGAATAGCACGGTACCGTGCCGGGCCGGCCGTGGGCTCTGCAATCTGGCGAGTTTGCCAAGCCTCTGTCACACTCCCGTAGCATTGCACTGCTTGGCATCTGACGGACCAAGTAACCGGAAGCATTTGTGAATCGCAGCCTTGCGGTTATTCCTGCTGCTTCGGAAGGGGGAACGCTAGCGTGGGATTCGGGCAAAGGAGGCTGGTGATCGCCGGGTTGCGGCCCGCCTTGCCGTCCCTGCATGACGTGCTGTGGTGGACCCTTGCCAGCCTCATCGCCGGGCTTGCCGCAGCGCTCTTCTGGGCGATTGTCACGCCCGTCTCGCCACTCGGCGATTGGACCCCGCGCAGCGTTCGCATGATGTCGCCCACTGCCCGTGCTGCACTTTTCGCCTCGGTCGATCCTTTCAACCGCACGCCCGCCGCTGCGGCGCAGGCAGAACAGTCGGGTGCGGTTACCTCGCTCGCGCTCACCCTGTTCGCCACGCGCGCTACGCCCGGTGGCGGCGGCACGGCGATCATTGCCGGGGGCGACGGCCTGCAGCAGGTCTATCGCGTCGGCGCCGAAGTGCAGCCTGGCGTCACGCTGGCGGCGGTCGCTTTCGATCACGTCGAATTGTCGCGAAATGGCGCCAGGGAACTGCTTTATCTCGACCAGTCCGGCCCTGCACCCAGCGCACAGGGCGTGGTCGCGGCGAACCCCGTAGCGGCCCCTCCCCCTGCCGCGCCCGGAGGCGGGGTCAGCGTTGCCGCCTTGCGCAGCGGGGTCAACTTCGGGCCGCGCGCCGAGGGCGGCAAGGTCGTGGGCGTGGAAGTCCTCTCGTCGGGTGACGGAGCGGCCTTCCGTGCCGCGGGCTTCCAGCCCGGCGATGTCATCACGGCGGTCGATGGCAAGCCAATCACCAGCGCGGCGGATGCTGCCGCGCTGTCCGGCGCCATTCGCGCCGGCACTTCAGTCGCGGTCACCGTGCGTCGCGGCGATCGCCAGCTTCCTCTTGCTATCACATTGGCCCCATGACCTTGCGCAAGCTCCTTAGCCCCAGAATGCTCCTCGGAGCCGCCGCGCTCGCCCTTGCCGTGCCGCAGGCCGCGCTGGCGCAATACACGCTCAACGTGCGCGAAGCCGACATTCGCGCCTTCGTGGCCGATGCCGCCGAAGTGACGGGCCGCACCTTCATCGTCGACAGCCGCGTGCAGGCCAAGATCAGCGTCGTTTCCGACCGGCCTCTCAGCCGCTCCGAATACTTCGAGGTCTTCCTCTCCACCTTGCGCGCCAACGGGCTGGTCGCTGTGCCGACCGGCAACGGCGCGTTCCGCATTCAGCCTGCCGAAGGGGCAGCCGCCAATCCCTCGCGCATCGGCAGCCGTGGCGCCGCGCTCAGCCAGATGGTCACCGAGGTCATCCGGCTGCGCGCCATCGACGCTGCGCAAGCGGTCGAGACCCTGCGCCCGCTGATCAGCAAGGAAGGCGCGATCACCGCGAACAAGGCAGGCAATTCGCTGGTCGTCGTCGATTACGCCGACAACATGCGCCGCATCCGCGCGCTGCTCGCCGATATCGACCGCGACAACGCCGCCACGCAGACCGTGATTCTCGATCATGCCGGCGCTCGTGAGATCGCCACGGCGTTGAGCCAGCTGGTCCCGGCAGGGGGCGAAGGCGCGCGTGCGCTGGCCACAGTCGTCGCGGTGGACAGCTCCAATGCCGTGCTGATGCGCGGTGAACCGGCAACGCTGGCAAAGCTTGCGGCCATGGCCCGCCAGCTCGACGCCCGGGCCGCGACCGGGGGCGAGATCAAGGTCGTCTGGCTCGACTACGCCGATTCCGCAGCGCTCGTGCCGGTTCTCGAACGCCTGCTCGGCGGCCAGGGCGGGGGCGAAGTGGCTTCGGCCAGCGCCGCGCCCGTATCCTTGGGCGGCGTCGGCGGCAGCCAGACCTCGAGCGCGGGCACGCAAGGCTCGACCGGACAGGCCGCTGCAACCGGCGGCAGCCAGACCAGTCCGATCGGCGCAACCTCGGGCGGGCTCGGCAATGGTCCGATCAAGCTTGCCAACGGGCGTGGGACGGCCACGATCACCCGCTATCCCGGTGCCAACGCGATCATCATCGCCGCGCCTGCCGATGACCAGCGCCGCATCGGCGAGGTGATCCGCCAGCTTGACGTGCCGCAGGAGCAGGTGCTGGTCGAAGCGATCATCGTCGAGATTTCGAACAACGTGGCGAAGGAACTCGGCGTCCAGCTGCTGTTCGGCGGCAAGGACAAGCCCTTTGCCGTGACCAACTTCTCCAACTCATCACCCAACATCATCGATATCGCGGGCGGGCTTCTGGCCGACAATCTCAACCAGACGACCACAGTGATCAATGGCGACACCGTCACGACGACAACCAACAGCACGGCCGGCGACCTGCTGCGCGAGAACGCAGCTACCAAGGCGCTTTCCGCAAGCGGTGCCTACACCGGCTTCCTTACAGAGCTGTCCAAGGACACTTACCTCGGTGCGCTGATCAACGCTGTGCAGACCGACAAGAACTCGAACATCCTGTCGACCCCGCACATCACCACCAACAACAACGTACCCGCCTCGATCCTCTTCGGGCAGGACGTGCCGATCACCACCGGCGAAGCGCTGTCGAACGGCAATTTCAACGATACCTTCCGCACCGTGCAGCGGCAGAACGTCGGCATCGAGCTGGACGTGACCCCGCAGATCAATGCCGGCAACATGGTAAGGCTCGATCTGCGCCAGGAAGTCAGCTCGATCGCAGGCACGGTCTCGAGCAAGTCGGACGAGCTCATCATCAACAAGCGCGAGATCAAGACCACCGTGACCGTGGGCGACCGCGAGATCGTCGCACTGGGCGGTTTGCTTGACGACAACGAGCAGCGCACGCTGCAGAAGGTGCCGCTGCTCGGCGACATTCCAGTGGTGGGAGAACTGTTCAAGTCGCGCGGGCGCAGCCGGGTCAAGACCAACCTGATGGTCTTCATCCGCCCGACCATCCTGCGCAATGCGGCCGACCGGGCGGCGCTTGCCGCGCGGCGATATGGCGTGGTCCGCCAGGCGCAGATCGATTTCAACGCCAAGCAGGAGCCGACAATCGACGAATTGATCGTCGACTACATGGGCGCAACGCTGCCGGCTGCGCCCTCCGCGCAAGTCGCGGCTGTCGCTCCGGGCGACACGCTGATCCGCCCGCGCGCCACGCCGGTTCCGCTTGAACAGACCGAACTTCCGCCGAGCAGCGCGCAGAACTGAACGATGGACAGCGTCAGGCCCATCGACGACACCGAGGAACCGCTGGTCGAGGCGGTGACCGTCGTTGAGCCAGCCGAGGCTTCGCCTCCGACGCTGCCCTATGCCTTTGCCCGCGATTGGGGGGCTCTGGTCGAAGCGGTTGACGCAGGGCGCGTCGTCGTGGCGCTGCGCGAAGGCGGCGATCCGCTCAGCCTGCTGGAAATCCGCAGCACCTTCGGCTTGCCGCTCGAACTGCATCGGGTCTCCCCTGCCGAATTCGAGAAGCTGCTCGCCGATGCCTATGCGATGGATGGCGCCGCCGCCGCCGTGGCCGGTGACATGGGCATTGCGGGTGACGGGCTCGATCCGCTCGCGCTGGGCCTGCCCACCGCCGAGGACCTGCTCGACAGTGCCGACGATGCCCCGGCCATTCGCCTCATCAACGGCCTGATCGCCGAGAGCCTGCGCCAGGGCGTGTCCGACATCCACATCGAGCCTTACGAGACCGCGCTGGTCGTGCGCATGCGCGTCGATGGTGTGTTGACCGAGAAACTGCGCATGCCGCCGCATGTCGCGCCGGTTCTGGTCAGTCGCATCAAGGTCATGGCCCGGCTCGACATTGCCGAGCGCCGCGTGCCGCAGGATGGCCGCATCTCGCTCAGCCTTGGCGGCAAGCTGGTCGACGTGCGCGTCTCCACCCTACCCAACCGCGCGGGCGAGCGCGTCGTCATGCGCCTGCTCGACAAGGAGAACGCGGGGATCGATCTCGCGGGGCTGGGTCTCGACGCCAAGGCCGGGGACACACTGCGCCGGGCCATAGCCGAACCTAACGGCATCGTCCTTGTCACCGGACCGACCGGCTCGGGCAAGACGACCACGCTCTATGCCGCATTGCGCGGGCTGAACGATGGCCAGCGCAACATCCTGACTGTGGAAGACCCTGTGGAATACGCTGTGGATGGCGTGGGGCAAACGCAGGTCAACGCAAAGGTTGGCCTCACCTTCGCTGCGGGCTTGCGCGCCATTCTGCGTCAGGACCCGGATGTGGTCATGGTCGGCGAAATCCGTGACCGCGAAACCGCCGACATCGCCGTGCAGGCCTCGCTCACCGGCCACCTCGTGCTGTCGACCGTCCACACCAACGATGCCGCAGGCGCGATCACGCGCATGCGCGACATGGGGGTCGAACCCTTCCTCCTCGCCTCCACCCTGCGCGCAGTCATTGCCCAGCGCCTTGTCCGCCGTCTCTGCCCGCATTGCCGCGAGGAGCGCGTGCTCGATCAGGGCATGGCCGAAGTGCTGGGCATGAAGGCGGGGCGGACGGTGTTCTCCGCCAAGGGCTGCGGCGAATGCAGCCAGACCGGCTATCAGGGCCGCGTCGGCGTGTTCGAAGCGCTGCGGGTGGACGACGCCATCCGCCAGATGATCCACGACAATGCGGATGAAGCAGCCATCGCCCGCCATGCCTTCGCGGATTCTCCCACTCTGGCCAAGGCCGTCCGGCGCATGGTCAAGGACGGCACCACCTCGCCCGAAGAGGCAGCCCGCATCATGCGGCGGGACGGCTGATGGCGCGCTTTGCCTATCACGCGATCGACCCCCAGGGGACGGAACGCCGCGGCGCGATCGAAGCGGCCAGCGACGCGGCAGCGCGTGACAAGCTGGTCGCGCGGGAATGGTTCGTCGTCAGCGTGCAGGCCGATGCCGCCATGTCGGCCCGTCGCGCCGCAACCACCACCT
This sequence comes from Novosphingobium sp. CCH12-A3, assembly GCF_001556015.1. NCBI lineage: Bacteria > Pseudomonadati > Pseudomonadota > Alphaproteobacteria > Sphingomonadales > Sphingomonadaceae > Novosphingobium > Novosphingobium sp. CCH12-A3. The sequence goes on from NZ_LSIA01000084.1 coordinate 7,031, forward strand.
CCGGCCTTGCGCTGTTCGCCATCAAGCTTTCAGCCAAGCAGCTTGCCCTGTTCACCCGCCAGCTTTCCTCGCTGATGGTCGTCAGCCCGCTCGAGGAAACCCTGCGGACGATCGCCCGGCAGACCGAAAAGCCCAAGGCACAGTCCATCCTCTCCAACGTCCACGCCGGGATCGTCGAAGGCCTGCCGCTGGCCGAAGCCATGCGCCGCGAGGAGCCGAGCTTCCCGCCGATCTATCGCGCCATGATTGCCGCCGGCGAAAACTCCGGCAGTCTTCCCGCCATCGCCGACCGGCTGGCCGACATGCTGGAGCGGCAGGCACAGGTGCGCGGCAAGATCATCGCCGCGCTTGCCTATCCCATCGTGCTTTCGTTCGTCGCCATAGCGGTAGTGACCGGCCTGATGATCTCGGTCGTGCCGCGCGTGGTCGAACAGTTCGACAATGCCAGCCGCCAGTTGCCAGTGCTGACCCGCGTGGTCATCGGCATCTCGCAGTTCCTCAGCACGTGGTGGTGGGCGCTGCTTGCGCTGATCGCGCTGGCGATGGTCGGCTTCGTCCGCGCCTTGCGCAATCCCGCCTTCAAACTGCGCTTCGATGCCGCGCTCTTGCGCTTGCCCTTCGTCGGCAAGCTGATCCGCGATGTCCACGCCGCCAGCCTCGCGCGCACGCTGGCCACGATGATCGAGGCTCGCCTGCCGCTGGTCGATGGCCTGCGTCTGTCCACCCGCACCGTGTCGAACGCGGTCCAGGCGCAATCGCTCGCCCAGATCAGCGAGAAGGTCCGCGCCGGTGGCTCGCTCTCCACCGCCCTGCGCGAGGCGGGCACCTTTCCGCCACTGCTTGTCTACCTTGCTGCCAGCGGCGAGGCGGCGGGCCAGCTCGGCACCATGCTCGAACGCGCCGCAGACTATCTCGAACGCGAGTTCGAAGCTTTCACCGCCGCTGCCATGGCCTTGCTCGAACCCGCGATCATCGTGGTGATGGGCACAGCCGTCGCGCTGATCATCCTCGCCATCCTGCTGCCGATCCTGCAGCTCCAGAACCTCACCGGACTGTGATGACCATGACCGAAGCTACGCCTGCCCAGACGCCTGAGACCGAGGAAGAGCGCCGTCGCAACGGCTTCAGCCTTGTCGAACTGATGGTTGTCATCTTCATCATCGGCCTGCTGGCCACGGTGGTGCTGATCAACGTCCTGCCCAGTCAGGACAAGGCGATGGTGGTCAAGGCGCGCAGCGATATCGCCACGCTTGAGCAGGGTATGGAGATGTACCGCCTCGACATGGCCAGCTATCCCGGGCTCGCCGAAGGACTGGGCGCCCTGAAGTCCCCCCCCGCAAATCTGGCCCAGCCGCAGAACTATCGCTCCGGCGGCTACGTGAAGGACATCCCGAACGATCCCTGGGGCCGCCCCTACCAGTACCAGACGCCGGGTCGTGACGGCAGGCCGTTCGAGATCTTCTCCCTGGGCGCCGATGGTCAGCCCGGCGGCAGCGATCTGAACGCCGACATCTACGCCGGACAGAACTGACGCTCGCCCATGGCCTCCACCGGCTCCCCTCCTGCTGACGGTCTGATCCTGATCCTGCCGCCCACGCCGGGTGATCCCTGGCGCTGGCGCCGCGTGGACGAGGCTGGCGTCGGGCCGGAGGAATACTCGGCCGACCTGCCGATCCACGGTGCCGTCACCGTGCTTGTTCCCAGTTCCCTTGCCCCCGTCGTGGACAAGCCCCTGCCCGCAATGCCGGTGGCGCAGGCGCTTGCGGCTGAACGTCTCGCGCTCGCGCAAGGCGGCCTTGCCACGGAGCGCCACGTCGCAGTCGCCGCTGCGGAAGGCCGCCTGCTCTCCAGTCGCCTTTCCGCTTCCGATATGGATCATTGGCTGGCCACCTTGGCGCAGGCCGGAATCGATCCGCAAGCCATCGTCCCCGCAGCCCTCGTTCTTCCCCGGCAGGACGGGGCCCTGGTGCTTGGTGCCCTGGGCGATCAGCTGCTCGCCCGCACCCCGGCGGCCGCCTTTGCCGCAGAAGAAGCACTGATCGAAGCGCTGGGAGAAGGTCTGGACCAGACCGCGCTCGACGACGACGCCCTGACAGAACGGCTCGCCCAAATTCATGCCGTACCGCCGCTGAACCTGCGGCAAGGCGCCTATGCCCCGCGCCGCGTGTCGGTGTTCCGCACTGCCAACTGGATCGGCCTTGTCCGTATGGCCGCCGTGGCTGCCCTGCTCGCCCTGCTCCTGATGCTGGTGTGGATCGTGAAATGGAACCTCGACAGCAGCGCCGAGGAAGCCCGGGCCCTGAGCCTCGCGCAGAAGCGCTTTCCCGCTGCAACCGATCTCGACACGGCGGAGCGCATGCTCGCCGCAGAACTCGCCAAGCGCGGCGAAGGGGCTGCGAGCTTTGCCGCCCCGGCTGCCGCCGTTCTCGACGCGATGCGTCCGGTGCCCGGCGTGAAGCTGCGCGATCTGGGCTACGCCGCTGACGGAACCTTGCGCTTCACCGCCGCCGCGCCCCGCGCAGAGGACGTCAACGCCGTGCTGATCGCGCTGCAGAACAATGGCTGGAAAGTCACCGTTCCGCCTGCCCTTGCCCCCGACCCCACTGGCGCAACCGTCGCCGCCATCACCGTAAGGGCACCATGATGCAGCGCGTGTCCCTCTGGTACATCGGCCTGACCCAGCGCGAGCGCGTTCTGGTCGGCGTGGCCGGCGCGCTCGCCGCGGTGATCCTGCTGATCTACGGGATCGTGCTTCCTGTCGGCAACGCACTGGACGAGGCCGCCACCCGCCATCGCGAGGCGACCGAGCGGGCGGGCCGCATCACCGCTGGCATCGAGGCGCTCAAGCGTGCCCCCGCCGCCCGCGCCCCGGTGCTGGCAGGGCCGGTCGAACAGATCGCCGGGGCAAGTGCGCAGGAAGCCGGTTTCGTGGTGCAGTCGAACGAACGGCGCGGGTCCGACATGGCCGTTCTGGTCATCCCGACCGCGCGTCCTTCGGCCGTGCTTGCCTGGCTCGATGCACTGGGTGGTCAGGGGCTCGCGGTCGAACAGGTCACTCTTACTCCCGCCCCTGATGGCACGGTCTCGGTCAACGTCACGGTGCGAAAGGCGGCATCGTGATCGGGCGGTGGATCTTCATCCGCGGCGCTGCGATGGGCCGCCGTGGCTGGCTGGCGCTGGGCGCGTTGTTCGTGGCTGCCCTGCTCGTTCTGCTCCCGCTGCGGCTGGTGCTAGGCATGGCGCTGCCTGATTCGATCTCCGCTCGTAGCGTCGAGGGCAGCGTCTGGAGCGGGCGGATTGCCGATCTGAATGCAGGTCCACTGCCCCTCGGCACCGTCGATGCCGGGCTGGAGCCGCTGCCATTGCTGATTGGCCGCGCTCAGTTCGCCCTCTCGAGAGAAGGCTTTTCCGCGCGGATTGCACCGTCGCGCCTTACCGGCGCAAACGGCTCGGTACTCCTGCCCGATGGCCTCGGCGGCCTGCCCGTAACCTCGCTTGGCTTCGGCGATTTCTCGGTCGCCATGGCCAATGGCCAGTGCCGCGAGGCGCAAGGCACCCTCAGCCTGACTCTGGCTTCGCTTGGCCCGCTTCTGCCCGATGCGATGGTTGTCTCGGGCCAGGCACGTTGTGAAAAGGGTGCGCTGGTCGTACCGATGCGTGGAGCGCAGGGCATGGAACGCCTGACGCTCAAGCTCGGCGGGGACGGACGCTGGCGGGCAGACCTTGCGCTGGCAGGTCTGCCCCAGGAAACTGCCGATGCGCTGAAGTCCTCGGGGTTCGACACCCGTCCCGACGGTGTCGGCATCGTGACGGGCGGAACCTTCTGAGGCTCAGGCCGCAAGGCTCTCAGGCAAGCGTCTGCGTCAGGAACCAGGCCCGCTGTTCGGCCTGATCGGTCCAGTCGTCGGCCATGCCCTCGGTGGCATTGTCGCCCGCCTCGCTGGCCGCTTCCTTGACCGCACGGATCGCCTTGACCAGCGCCACGTTGTCGTCGCGCAAGGCCTTGACCATTTCCATCGCGTCAACCTTGCTGCGGTCGTCGTCCTTGATCGAAGCCTTGCCGGCAATGGCACCGATGCCGGTCAGGGTGTCGCCACCGTTCTTGCGCACGCGCTCGGCAATCACGTCGGTCAGCGCGAACAGTTCGGCGGCCTGTTCGTCAAACAGCAGGTGCAGTTCGCGGAACTGCGGGCCAGCCACGTGCCAGTGGTAGTTCTTGGTTTTGAGATAGAGCGTGAAATAATCGGCCAGCAGACCGTTCATGCTGTCGATCAGGGCCTTTTTCGCATTGTCGCCGGGCATGACATTCCCCTTTCGTGTCCGGGTGGATTGAGCCCCTTATACGCCATACCCACTGAAAGGTTTCATGCAATAATGCGGCAAGATTGATCGAATTCGTCAATCATGTTTGGCCCTTCACACTCCCTTTCAGCAGAAACAGTCCGGCCAGCGCGGAGATTATCGATCCGCCCAGAATACCCAGCTTCGCCTCTTCGACCAGCAGCGGGCTTTGCGGGAAAGCGAGGCTGGCGATGAAAAGGCTCATCGTGAAGCCGATCCCGCACAGCAGGGAGAGGCCCCAAAGCTGGCGAATCGTGGCGCCGGCCGGCCGCTTGGCGATACCCAGCTTTTCCGCTGCCACGATGCTGCCAAGGATGCCCACCTGCTTGCCGATCAGCAGGCCCGCGGCAATTGCAATCGGCAGCGCCAGCGGCCCTCCATCGATCGAGCCAAGCGCAACTCCGGCATTGGCCAGGCCGAACAGAGGCACGATCAGGAAGCCGTTGGGCGCGACGAGCGCATGTTCAAGCCGCAGCAGCGGGCTGTCATGCTCCTTGTTGAGCGCCAGTGGCACGGTCAACGCGGCGAGAACGCCGGCAATGGTTGCATGGACGCCCGAATGGAGCACAGCAAACCACAGCGCGACGGCCCCGAGGATATAGGGGATCAGCGAGCTGACCCCGGCGCGGTTCACGACCACCAGCGCCAGGAAGATGGCGGCAACAATGCCCAGCCACATGAGGTCCAGCCCGGTCGTGTAGAAAAACGCGATGACCAGAACCGCGCCAAGATCATCGACGATCGCCACGGTCAGCAGGAACAGCCGCAGCGACGATGGCAGTCCTTTTCCAGCCAGCGCCAGTACGCCGATGGCAAAGGCGATGTCGGTGGCGGAAGGAATCGCCCAGCCGCGATGCAGCGCCGGATCGCCACCGGCTATGCCCAGGTAGATCAGCGCGGGCACCACCATGCCGGCGACGGCTGCAATCACCGGCAGACGGCGGCGACTGGCACTCGAAAGCTCGCCGTCAAGGATCTCGCGCTTGATCTCCAGCCCGACGACAAAGAAGAACACCGCCATCAGCGCATCGTTGATCCACAGGTGCAACGTGTCGAGCTTGGGCACGGGCGTCCATGGCAACGTGTGGTGGAACAGCTCGTGCCAAGGATCAGCCAAGGGCGAATTGGCCAGGACAAGGGCAATCGCAGCACAGGTCATCAGAACTATGCCCGGTGCTGCCTCGCTGTGCGTCAGCTTGTGCAAAGCCCGCTTGCGCCCTGAATTTCCTGCCATTCTCGAATCATCCCGTGTTCACGAAACTCGGGCCTTGGCCCTAGCATTCCCCTTGTGCCGACGGGGGTCTGGCACGTCAAACAGGGGCAAGCTCTTGTCACCATGGCCGACCTATCCCGCGCTGCAATGGCTCGCGGTTGTCGAGCACGAATTGCTGCTGTTTGCCGCAATCTGGTTTGCGCTCTTCGCGATCGACGAACTGGCCGTGGACCTCGCGTGGCTGCGCCTGCGACTGACCGGCAAGCTGCGCACCGCGCGCCTCTCGCACCCCTGCAATGCAGAACTCAATGGCCTTGCCGTGGTTCTGGTTCCCGCATGGCTGGAATCGCGCGTGATCGGGCCGATGGTGCGCCATACCCTGCAAAGCTGGCCGCAGCGGAACTTGCGCCTCTACGTCGGCTGCTATCGCAATGACCTGGCCACCATTTCCGTGCTTGTCGCGCTGGCGCCCGATCCTCGCCTGCGGGTCGTCATCCATGATCGTGATGGCCCAACGACGAAGGCTGACTGCCTCAATCGCATCTATCGTGCGATCTGCGAGGACGAACGGCGCAGCGCCCAGCGCGTGCGCGCGCTGATACTCCACGATGCCGAGGACATGGTCCACCCCGCCGCGCTCACGCTGATGGACCGCGCGCTCGACCAGGCGGATTTCGTGCAACTCCCTGTCCGCCCGGAACCACAACGCGCAAGCCCGTGGATCGCGGGCCACTACTGCGACGAATTTGCCGAAGCTCACGCGCGCGACATGGTGGTCCGACACCACATCGGCGCTGCCCTGCCATCGGCAGGGGTGGGATGCGCCTTTTCGCGCCGGGCGATTGACCGCATCCTCATCGCCCGCTCCAGCACCGAGCCTTTTGCCGCCGAATGCCTGACCGAGGATTACGAATGCGGTCTCCTAGTCCATCAGACAGGCGGGCAGTCTGCATTCCTGCGCGTGCGCGACAGCTCTGGCGCGCTCGTCGCCACGCGGGAGTTCTTCCCGGCAGACCTCGTCGCATCGGTCCGGCAGAAGACGCGCTGGGTCCACGGTATCGCCTTTCAGGGCTGGGACCGACTGGGCTGGAAGTGCGCGCCCGGCGATATCTGGATGCGTCTGCGCGATCGCCGCGGGCCGCTGGTAGCGCTCGTCCTGGCCGCCGCATATCTCCTGATCATGCTGTGGCCAGTGGTCGTGCTCGCAAAAGCTGCGGGCCTGGCTGTCCCGGTCGACGATGGCCCGCTGCTCAGCGGCCTGCTTGCCTTCAACCTCGCCAGCCTGATCTGGCGGCTGATGATGCGCGCGCTCTTCACAGGGCGCGAGTACGGCCCCGCCGAAGCCTTGCGCGCAGTGTTCCGGTTTCCCGTGGGCAACATCATCGCCGTCCTCGCCGCGCGTCGCGCCATAACTGCCTACGTGCGGGTGCTGGCAGGCGGCGTTCTGCGCTGGGAACACACGGTCCATCACGTCCACGTCAGCCAGGCTCCCAAGCTTGACGCGGATCCGCAGCAGCGGCCTTTGCCGGTTGCGGCATGATGGCAGGTCCCGCGGCGACGCGGCGGGGCCAGCCCCTGCTCGCGCTCGCCCTCGTGCTTGTCGGCTGGATCGCCGGTCGCGCCTTGACCTTGCGGCACGATGCCCTGACTGAACCGCCCACTATCACCGCCAG
>NZ_LSIA01000085.1:0-524 GCF_001556015.1 Novosphingobium sp. CCH12-A3
GATCATGGGGGGCATGCCCCCCATGATCTGATTGCCCGATCCGCCGATAGGCCTCCACCGGGGTTCTCCCGGCCAGGCCCGAGTGCGGACGCTCGGTGTTGTAATAGGTGATCCAGCGGGCAAGGCCAGCCCGCAGCTCCGAGCCGGTCTCGAAGGCGTGGAGGTAGACGCACTCGTACTTCAGGGAGCGCCAGAGCCGCTCGATGAAGACATTGTCCATCCACCGGCCCCGGCCGTCCATGCTGATGCGGACCTCGGCCTCGCGCAGCACCGTGGTGAAGGCCTGCGACGTGAACTGGCTGCCCTGGTCAGTGTTGAAGATCTCGGGCTTGCCATAGCGGGCCAGCGCCTCCTCCAGCGCCGCGACGCAGAAGCCGGCATCCATCGTGTTGGACAGCCGCCAGGCCAGGACCTTGCGGGTCGCCCAGTCCATGATCGCCACCAGATAGAGGAACCCGCGCCGCATGGGGAGTGGAGTAGGAAGCGCATAAGCGCTTCCCCTCCCCGAACCGTACGTGCACCTT
>NZ_LSIA01000086.1:0-8167 GCF_001556015.1 Novosphingobium sp. CCH12-A3
CACCAGCAGCACCTAAATCTCCACCGAAAATTACACCACGAGCGCGGACGCTAACCCGGCTCTGCGACGAGAGGCGATGCTACAACTGTCCGATGGATGCCTTTGGAATGCTGGAGTCGTCGACGCATAGAGTCGACCCATAAGTGCGCGCAGAGACGCTTAGCGTATATCTGTGCCCGTTCTATGTCCTGACCCCTCAAAGGGATCCCATGGCCTAACCCCGCTTGGAAAATGATCGACAAGCGAGATTCGGCCGCTCGCGATGCTTGGTTCTATGAGTGCCAACGCCGCAAGATACCGTTCCTGCACGTGGCAAAAGCAAGAAAACACTTCTCGGTCCATTGGGACCATATCAGCTTGGATTCTGATTATGACCAGATGATCAGACAGTCTGCCGATGGGAAAATGGCAAGGGTTCTGTTCCGAACCTATCAACTGATCGCTTCTGGCCTTGAGCCTAAAAGCTTTTTCGATGGCGGGGCCTTGGTGGGGGATGTGACTGGCTTGTCTGAATCAAGCGCCCGGCAGATTGCAAATGCCTTCGCTCTCCTGCTTTTTCCTGGCAACGTGCAATCTGCTTTGGCTGCATAAGAAGATATTGGAAGCCGCGGAACCAGCGGCTTCAATACGCCACAACTCCATCAGGCCGAAATTCTGAGCTCCGTTCGCGTCGTGCAACAAGCCAGTGGTCCAAATCAGGCACGCTGCGGTGGACTTCATCATCGCCAGAAGCCGTCCTGTCTCTGGCCGTGCCGGTTGTCGTAATTCTCGCGCTGATCGTAGGCGCTCTTGCGGATACCCACCTCGACCCGCTGGCCGCCGACGTTGCGAATGTGGAGATCGCGCAGATCGACCTTGTTGCGCTGCGCCCAGTCTTTTGCCTCGCGCTCGCTGCCGAAAGTGCCTGCATCTTCGTAATCGAATGCCATTTCATGCTCTCCTTCATGTGGTGATTGACGGTCTGGAAGATTGGATGCGCAGGCGCAGGCTCATGCCGACTGCTTCTGGGCATTGGCGGATCGGGCTTGGGAAGGGCTGCCGCTTGAAATTGGAGTTGAAGTGCAGTTCGTCATGTAAGCGCTGATCCTCGGTCCATCTGGTGGTCGAGGCTGGCTTTGGCCGACCGGTGCTCCTTTATTTGCTGGCTGAAGCCTCGAGCCGACTGGAACGTGAATAACGCCAGCGCAACGGCGGCAGCACCGGCAATGAATGCGGTGATGTAGAAGCTCATTGCGGGAACATTCATCCGAGCCAGATATTGTGGGTCGTTGATCACACTCATCTCGTGGGCGAGGAGTATGATGCTGCCAAACATCAGGGCCATCCGGATCGCTATCGTGCCGGCGTGTGTAATCAGCCGGCTTCTCGCAATGGATTCGCGCTGGCGAGCCTCGACGATAGGGTCTGGCGTCGAATTGTACGCTGCTTCGGCTCTATCGGCCTTTCGCTTGCGCCATATGGCGCGCCCCTGGGCAACGAACTGGGTAAACTCTCTGGGTCCGTTGTTTTCGGCAATAAGCCGCTCAAGGTGCCGATACTCAGCCTCGGCGGCTTCCTGATTCCTATAATAGATTGCTGCACTGAAGACCGATTCCATTCTTGCAATGATATCGTGTAGTGTTTGGTTAGGGTTGAAACATTCGTTCACTCGGGGGTGCAGTACCCAGTCGTGCCACTGTTCGTATCGGTTGGTACAAGCAAAGTATGAGTTAGGGCGTGTGTCCCAGTCGATATAGCGGATCTTGTGGAAGCGATTTTGGCTCCGGTAAGCCGCAACCCGTTGACGGGCTCGGTGATGAAATGCTTCGACGCTCATCAACTGCAGCGGCCCGATCAGGGCCTCGATCTTTGCTAGGTGAGCGTCACAATTGTAGATGCAGTGCTGGAGGTGCTCGAGCGTGAAGTCTTCATAGAGCGCCTTTACCTCTCGCAGGAGCGCTCCCTCGTTCAGCATTTTTGAGGTCCAGCAATGGACGCCCGTTCTTTTACCGAGAAGTACATTAAGGGGGATATCGAGCTGTCGTCCCTCATCGCAGTATTGCTGGATCATCCTTGGTGCTGTCACGTCGCGAAATTCGGCATCGAGGCCGCGATTGACGAGAACGCGGATTTTGGTCTGAGAAAGCTCAAAGCAGCCCGCGATTTCTCGTACCGACTTTCCGGCCCTATGCTCTTTGAAGACCCGGCGTGCCAGATTGTTTGCCGCTTCGCCCTTCAAGTAGCTGTTGGGTGATCTGCGCTTGAACTCGCTCGTTTTCTGAACGGTACTTTGACCGCCGGCATTGCGGATGTGGAGATCGCGCAGATCAACCTTTTTGTGCTGCGCCCCGTCCTTCGCCCCACGCTTGCTTCCGACGGTCCCTGCGTCTTTGTATTCAAGCGCCATGCCTCTTCTCCTTCCTGGTTATGATGTTGACCGCATCTTTCCGGGGCTTTGCCCGACCCCTGCGCAGCGGGATAAAGGCAACGGCGCACCGCTCCCAAGGAGGAGCCGCCCGCTGCGCCACCAGCCTCACAAAGGCGGCCGCGATCGTGCCCACCAGAACTGCGACAAGGATCATCAGACCTATCGCCACCAACTCGGCGGCCATTTTCTGGTTATGGAGGGCGGCTCGCAGATCAGCGCATCCCTGAACCCCGTACGTATTGAGGTCGCAGACCACAAAGCTGTCCCCGCCAGCGGCACGCGCAATCTCCGAGAGTCCTGCCTCGTTCACCAGATTGGTCAGGGTCAGCTGCTGCGTGAGGTGAATCTCGAAAGTGTCTGAAGGCGGCGTGCCCGCTTTGGCATGGCCCATCTGTGTCACGATCTTCCTCCTATCGGCTGCGTTCGATGTTGCGTTCGGGCACATCGAGCTGGGGCGTTGCCCGAAGGCTCGCCGGATCGATCCGTGAGGCATTTGCTTGCCTGTCCTCGGGCGCCCTCAAATGATCGGGAATTGTGGGCCGAAACTCGCCAGCCTCGCGGCCGCTGCGTTTCGTCTCGACCTGCTTTTCGCCAAGGGTTTCGAGCGCGCTGGTCTTGTCGCCCGGGTTTCGGTCGATCTGCGCCAGGAGCCGATCGCGGTCGTTGGTGACGATTGTGATGTCGTCGCGCACCCGGGTCATCATGACGAGCGCCAGACGCTGGTTTGACAAGTGCCGGGCTGATGAGTGCATCTCACCGATCGCCATGTCGCGGGTGTCGCCCTGCGCCTGATGCATGTTGATCGCATAGGCCAGCCCCATGCGCTCGAGCATGCGGTCATTCTGCTTGAGTTCTACGGTCACGCCTGCCTTGTTCTCGAGCGTGACGATCCCATCCCTGATCCCGAGGATCCTCGCCTCCTCGGACTTCATCAGCCCCCTGGCATCATCCTTTTCGGTCCAGCGGATCTTGTCGCCCTCGAAGATTGTCTCCTTGTGCTTTTCGGAGAGCCTCAAGGCATCGCGCTTGTCCGAAGGGTCGATCGCCGCCGGATCGAATTTGATCAGCTTGCCGCTTTCATCGCGCAGCATGACCCGGCCCTTCACGTCTATGCTTTCGACATCGTACCGCCCCCGAACAAGCCCTCCGGGGGCGTTCTGGCGCGTCACTTCGAGCAGCTGGCCCTTGCTGTAGGTCGAGGCGTAGCGCAGCTCCTCGCGCGTCGCATGGGCCGGGAGGAGCGTGGTCAGCCTCAGCCCTTCCCCCTGGATCGCCCCTTCTGCCTTTAGGCCCTGCTGGACCATCCGGTTGAGTTCGCCGCGCGCTGCACGACCCGATGAGTAGATCGCGGTACGCTCGCGGTCTTCTGGCGATAGCTCCAGCCATTTCTGCGCGGTGACCTTGAGGTGGTCTGCGCCAGCTTCGACCACACGCTCGCCAAGCGAGGCAAAGCTTTCCTTGAACATTCCGGCGCGCGCGAGGCCAGCGGCTTCCTTCATATGTTCGGTGCGCTGCCGAAGGCTGGTATCGATGCGGGCTATGGCGGGGTTATCGGACTGGATCAGTGAAAAGCTTTTGCCCGCCTCGATCGGCTGCAGCTGGGCCCGGTCTCCGATCATGACCAGCTTTTCAACAGCAAGCCGGTTGGCGATCGTGAGCAGGTCATTCATCGGCTTGTTTGCCACGAGGGAAGCCTCATCCAACACCAACATTTTGCCGCGCAATGCTTCGCGTGAGGCTTCGAACTTCGGGCCCGAGCCCTCAAGCGCGGGCCGCAAATGCTCATTCACGAAGGATGAGACGGTTCTTGCCGTGATCCCCTGTCTGACAACCTCACCGTCCGACCCCCGGATCGCTGTATCGCTGCGAAGATCGCTCACCATCTTGTTGGCGAAGGCGAGGCCGATGACCTCCCTTCCCTCCCGATACGCTACGCTTGCGATTGCCGAAATGATCGTTGTTTTGCCTGCGCCCGCGACGCCCTGGATCACGATTGTGCGGTCCTTGCTGGCCAGCGCCAGTGTTCCCGCGGCAATCTGCTCGGCATTGAGCTCGTGAGTTCCGGCCACTTGCCGCAGCCGTTCCGGAGCCTCGGCGGCTTCGATGATGGCCTGGCCTGCGCCCTTTCCGGCGGCGACATTGGCAAGGGTTGCCCGCTCGATTGCGACATGCTCAGGGGTTGTGAATTTCTCAGGCAGGCCGTCGAGCCTGTCGCTTTTGCCCTCCAGCACCTTACCGTCGGCCACCAATACGCCGATCCTTGCTTCCACACCGTCAGCGGTCACGCCCTTTACGCCGAGGTCGAGCGCGGTCTTGACCAGCTCGCCCTGGGTCCAGGAGGTTTCACGTTCGCCGATGATCCTGATCGCAGAAGCGGTTGCCATCTCGGTGCGCAGCTGCGTGGGCGTCAGGGTTATCCGTTGGAGGCCATTGGTTGTCAGTATGTCCGCTGGCCGCGTGTAGAGTTTCACGCTGTCCCGGAGCGCGCTTAGGGTTTCCTGCACCCGCTGAGGCAATCCCAATGGGCTCTCGCGCTCTACAGAGCCGCGTTCCCGTGCCTGTTCGACCAGCGCCTTGGCATCGAACCCCAGCCCGGCGGCGCGCCTCGCCCATTCCTGCCGAAGCGCCTGCTTGTCATCCGGGTTTAGCTTGGGATCGCGGGTTCGCTTGGTGATTTCCCGCAAGGCTCCTGTGTCCTTTGCGCTCTTCCCGAGCTTTTCGGCCGTTGCCAGAATGGTGAGACGGCGCTGGCTGAAGGCTTCGATCACATCGCGCGCCACGCCCTTGATTTCGAACTGACCGTGCTTGCCCGTGAGCTGGGTTTCGTAGCCGAGCTTCTCGAGGTTGGCCCGCAACGCGGCGTTGTAGATGGAGCCAAGGACTGTGTTGTTCTTCCAGATCTCTCCGTTCCACAGCGCCTTCCAGTTGCCATCCTTGTCCTGGGTCATCGCGGCAATGACGGCATGGGTATGGTTCTGCGGGTCCAGCGCCCGGCTCGTATCGTGCTGGAACAGGGCATAGAGGAGCTTGCCCGTGACCACGCCCTCGCCGTTGGCATTGCGCGAACGATCGCGGGCCTGCGCATAATGCTTCTCGAGATAGGCCATGGTCGCTTTGACGGCGGCCCCCTGTGCATCGAGGATCCGCTTATCGCCGCCCAGCTGCGCAAGCAGGCTGGCCGATTTCGGCATGGAGAATGTGAGGTCTATCCCCGAGCGGCGGTTTGCATTGCCATTTACGACCGTGTCATCGGGCAGTTTGCCATCGAGGACTTTTTCGAAGTCATCCTTGGCAACGGGACCAGCAAGACCGAGTGCTTCGGCGCCCTTCCCGCCCCATTCGCTGAGCTCAGCAGGGCCATCGCCGACATAGTAGTCGTCCTTGGCGAAGTAGTTTGCCGCGCCGCCGGCTGATGCGACTGATGCGACCGACAGCATCTCAGGCTATCCTTGCCTGTTCGCGCCGGAGCATCGGCCCGGCACATTGCGCGCAGAATAGGGGGCACACATGGCAGGTCTGTCCTGCCGCGCTCATCGCCCAAGCTCCTGATCATCGTCAATGGAAGGGTCCTGACGGCTTTGCTTTTCGTTGCCGATGCCGCGCATGTTTTCTTTGGAAAGCTCGCTCTCCTGCGCGTCTGCCCTGCTGTTCTGCGCTCGCCCCTTCGGCCCTTCGATCTTCGCCTGCGCGCTGCGCTCTTCGCTGTCGCGCATGGCAAGGTTCTGCCGCTCGCGCTGGTCCTTCTTGCCAGGGCGGTTATAGCCATACAGCTCCCCTTGCGCTGGCTTTCGCTCGAAGTCTGCCCGCTCCTCTTCATCCTCAATCTTGCGTGTTACCTCCTCCTCGGTCAGCTCGCGCTCAGGGTTCAATGGCCCCTCGATCGCCTCCCTCAGCTGCTGCGCCGCCCGCTCAGCCTCACTCAGCGCGACCTCTTCGCGATCCTTCCGCTCCTTAGGCGCGATGTCAGGTTGTGCGCCTTCCCTATCCCCACCCCCCAATTCCGCGATATCCCCGGACGGTGGGATGTATTCGGCGGCGCGCATGTCGGTGACACGCTCGAAACCCTTGGCGCGGGGTTCGTAATCCTTCCACGTCAGCCTGATCCTGGCAGCGGGGAAACCGTCGGGGAATTTCACGAACCCGTGCATGCTGGGCAGGTCGCTGATGTCGACCGGCATGACGAGTTCTTCGACGTTGGTACGAGGCGTGATCGTCGAGGCGTCGCGGTTGTCATTATAGCCGTAGGAATAGGCTTCATCCATGATCCGGACCTGACGGTTGCCAATGAACTCGGAGCATCGCCGCGACGTCTCGGGATCGGCCGTCTTGAGGATCAGTTTGGTGCCCGCCAGCGAGGCCAGATTGGTAGCTCCGTTCTCGCCATAGGTTTCTTCAAGCTTGTCGAAGGAATGCATGCCAAGCACGAAGGCTCCGCCAAACGCGCGGGCGGTCTGAAGACCATGATCGATCGCCGGGAGACGATGCAGCGCATGGACTTCGTCGATGAGAAACCAGGTGCGCAGATCTCGGGTCCGTCCCATGTGGAACAGCGCATTGACGGCCAGGTCCATCCACAGCGTCAAAAGCGGGCGATTGAGGACCAGGTCCGGGTGCGTGGAAGTGATGAAAAGGATCGACCCTTCCTTGACCTCGGTGGTCATCCAGTTCTTGATTGAGAAGCCGGTTTCGCCCGGAGGAGGTTCGGGCAGGAAGCGGAAAACATTCGCATTGGCGATGAAGGTGGTCCGGATCGACTCTGCCATTTTGGCAGCGGCGGGTGACATCATCGGACCTGCGATCGTGCCTTCAAGTTGAGCATGGATCGTCTTCAGATCCGACTGCATCAGGAAGTAGGAAAGCGCGCCATTTGAGCGCACGCCCATCTTGATCATTTTGACGCACATCTCGACGAACAGGGTGCGTGCCGACTTCTGCCAGAAGTCATCTTCCGCGCTATGGCCGCTGGGAACCAGCGCTGTCGCAGCGCTCATGAATTCGGCGTAATTGTCGCAGTCGTTGAAGATCGACCATGGCACGCAGCGGCGATCCATCGGGTTGAGGATGATGTCCGTTTCGGCATCATAGAAGCTTTCGACGAAGGTGCCGGTCAGATCGAAAATGACGCAGCGATGCCCGCGTTCACGCGCCTGCGTGACGATCTTCTTCAGCTCGGTCGTCTTGCCAGCACCGGTAGTACCGATGAACATCGCATGGCTTTGCTCAAGACGCCAAGGAACCGGCACACCTGCCAGGCGGTAAGGCGCATGCAGACCCGCCCGAACACGGTCCTTCAAGGGCTCTGCGAGGATCTTGTCGGGGTCCACTGGTGGCGTGCGCTTGCGGCACTCGCTGATATGCGCTTTCCAGTTATGGCTGGTGATGGCTTGGGCCAGTTCGCTGTGTGTCACAAGCACGGCCCCCCGCTCATGGCGCTCGGTCAGAATGTCGGTGCCGCGCCGTTTCGAAAAGTCGACGAACCAGACGGTCAATGGGACGCAGATAAAGGCTGCACCAAGACCCGCAGAAATGCTGACCTGCACAGCCTTGGCCCACGCCCTTTCCACTGCAGGATGATAGGGCACCATGGACATGGTGCCTTGCACCATCTGACCCGATGGAAGCGTCAGGTTTACAGGCTTGTTCGGATTGAGCTGAACCCAGCCCCAAGCCTCGGCGTAGAGCTTCATAAGCACGAGCTGCACCTCGTGGTTCTTGAAGGTCAAACTGACGAGGGCACACAGCAGAAGAATGGCGGTTCCG
>NZ_LSIA01000087.1:0-886 GCF_001556015.1 Novosphingobium sp. CCH12-A3
CCTTCACGGTCGGACTCTACCATCGGGCGGTCACATTTCAGGGGAGCACGTCACCATCAATCCGCCAACGATGACGGCGCTTTGTCCACTGGACCCGAGATTCCCAGGTAGAGTGACGTTACCGGCACCGATCGATGTCGTGTTGACGATGAGCGACCCGTTTGGTCCGGACAACGAAAAATTCTGAGGGACATTTACACTGATGGCCTGCCCTCCTTCCCCTGTAATGGCAAATTGGGCTGTAGTCGGCGTTAGGACAGGCAACCGCCGTACACCGGTGCCGGTTACCGATACTGTCCCCGTGCCATCGATTGAAACTGTACCGGATCCGGTTACCGGTCGGGTGATGCTCCCGAATTGGAGATCTGCAACCTTGCCAATGGTCACCGGTCTGATCACCGTGGCAACGACCGTTCCACTCATTGAGCTCGAGCCTCCGGAGCTGGGCCTTGATGCTGTAACAAGCAGACTTGCAGTTGCGGATCCTGTTGAAGCGGAGGCCTCGTTGCCGGAAATTGAGATAGTATAACCGAGTTGCAGTGTCTTGCTGCCATTTCGGCCAATTGGCCCAATTACAACTTCGGTCGAATTTCCTAAAGGTGTAGTACTCATGACTGTTGCCGACCCGGCTGATGCCGTGACAGCAGAGATGGACCCAATCCGACCCTGGGCGCTTCCTGACGGCGTTAACGTGACAATCACATTGCTAGTGTCGCAATTTGGATTGCCATTACAGGATATTGAAACAATGAAGTTGGCAGGACTATTGGTGAGCCTTACTGCGCTCCCTGAGATCAAAGCGGACGCTCCGCTCCCCGCACTGATTTCTATCTGGACACCCGCAAAAACCGATGGAGTTTCGGTGTCGATGGTGATTCATTGATCG
>NZ_LSIA01000088.1:0-28309 GCF_001556015.1 Novosphingobium sp. CCH12-A3
ACATCCTTCACACCGCGTCACTCAACCGAACAGGTGCGCGGAATTTCGCGCTTACCGATGTCCCGCTGTGGGTACAAGCCATGCTCGGAGGCTCAAGTTCTTGCCCCCCCTTTGGCCTATTGGAGAATGCAGATGCGCGCTTTGACAGAATTCTACCTCGAACGCGTGGCACAATGCGCCGATGAGGCGAAAACGAGTGGCCTTGCCAATCAACGGACTAAATTCCTGCACGCCGAGGCCGCCTGGCAAGCTCTGGCCAACCGCAGCGCCCGCAATGAACGGGTGCAAGCGGAACGTGAGCTAGTTTGACTGCGTTCGCTGCACTGTTGCGGCGGAAGACATGGCTTCGCGATCGGAAGCCTTGAGTGCTTGGGTGCGCAGGTGGTCAAAATTCCCGGTGGAGACTTTGTAGGTCACGTCGCAGCTTGTGTACGCAGCTTCCCTGCATTTACGCCAAGGCGGGCGTCTCAAGCCACTCGGCGCTGGTTGCCCTGTTCCTCAATGACTTGATCGATCCAACGTTGATCCAATCGCGGGAGAAGACACCGTGAGGGAACATCACGAGTGCCGCGCCTGACCGGCAAACCTTGGCTGGGAGCTACTAGTTGATCCCGGCTGGCGAATGTCCGCTATCCCGCTTCCACAGGTGCCGCCTTTCCGGTCAGTCCGCAGACCCGGCCCTTGTAGGGGTAGCTTACCCCGTTCCACGGATGACGGGTTTTGGCGTAGCCAGTCCTTCACGCAAGCGACGCTGAAAGGCAGATTTGTCCCATTTCCAGATGCTCCCGGTATCAGACCGAAGGGGGGCATAGTGCTCCGATGAGGGAGCTGAGGCTTCAGAACGCCTGACAACAAAGCGGTCCGGCTAGCATTCTGAATCTTCGACGTTCCAAATCGCCGCGAGATCTTGCCCGCCGTAGTAGATGCCCAGGATTGCGACCTGATCAGTATCGACCGAATAGGCGATGGTGACCCTTCGACGAAACGGAATCGTGCGGAGGCCTGGACGAACATCATCACGCGGCGTGCCGCGCTTCGGGAACACTTCAAGTCGTTCGCAGTGTTCCACGATCGCACTCGTGAAGCGTTCGGCTATCTCAGGTCCCGCCTCCTGAGCGACATAGCGGTACAGCGCGACTAGTTGGGCTTCGGCGGTGGGCGCGAACACGACATGGTGCGACATTGCTCAACGGGCTTTACTGACACTGCCATGCTCAGCCGCCAATTTAGCCTTCACGTCGCTGATCGATCGTGCACTCGCAGGATCAACCTGTAGTTGATCATAGACAGGTGCGATTTCATTTCGCAACCATGACTCGATTGCCTTCTCTCGCGCTTGTAGTGCGCGAAGGCCATCGCGGATGACTTCGCTTTCGCTGGCATATTCTCCCGAGGCGACCTTCGCACGCACCTGCGCAGCCATCTCGATCGGAAGCGTAACGCTGAATTGCTGTGTCGTTCGCATCGAAGAGTCCTCGCATTATCGAGTAGGATTTAATCCTATTCGCATCATGATTCAAGGCGTTGACATCGCTGGGTCCCGAAGCACGCGAGGGTTCAGGTGACAGGCCCAACATCCTTGGCCGCGCCAACAGACGTTGCGATAGACGCCAGGATCTCGGCTGTTCGCACATCCCTCGCCCCCTTGTACCAGCGTTCAAGAGCGGCAGAAAACAACCGCTGGTCGGGATCGGCCACAGCAAACAATGTCAGCGACGACCGAACCTTGGCCGCATCGACCGTACCGAACACCACTTCAGGATCGGACATCGGCAAATCCTGCAGTGCGGCCACGCATTCCAGCAGCCGCTTCCCCAGGATGGGATGCGCGAGATAGGCTTTGGCTTCGTCGAGCGACCGGATAGCAAAGCGTTGCGCCATCCCGCTGCGGCCCAGCCCAGCGACTTGCGGGAAAATGTACCAGATCCAGTGCGTCTGCTTCCGGCCTCTGGCAATTTCGCTGAGCGCACCTTGGTAGGTGTCGCGCTGCGCGTCGACAAAACGCTCGAGGTTGTAGTCCACCATTCCCTGTCCATTCAGCAGTGGGCCCGATCCCATCATGCCCCCCTGTAGCGGTCACACGCCGATACCGCATGAAAAGCTGGTTCTCCATACCCGGTATAGACACCGGATTTGAGCCAGGCCTCTTCGGCATCCCGCTCGCTTTCGGGGATCTCCTTCGACCAGAAGCGCAGAACCGGATCCCAGCGATATCCGCGCGCCTTGAGACGTTCCTTGCTGTCGAACGGCGCATCCACGGCGTTGACCCGAAAACTGGGCCGGCTCGATGCCGCCATCAGATGCGACATCACCGTACGCCCATCTGGTACATCGTGCGCGAGCAGATAGATGAGCGCGAGAATATCGGCTTCTGCCCGGTGCCCCTCGTAAAACCAGCCACATTGGGACACCAAGTGGGCGACCGCCCGTCCATCAAACCCGAGCTCGAGCCAATTGGGCTCAGCCATCGAGCAGGCCCATGCCTTGCCGGCGATTGCCGGAAGGCGCTTGTCGACAAAAGGGCGGTCAAACGCAGCGTTGTGGGCTACGATCAGATCGGCCGAGGACAGGATTTCGAGCGCGGTTTCGTCTTCAATGACCTGCCCCTTGAGCACATCGTCGGTCAGACCGGTTAGTCTGGTGATGAGCGGATCCAGTGCGCGTTCGGGGTCTTCGCGCCAGACGCGCGGCTGCCCCACCTGCACAATCCGCCCTTCGGGGTCGTAGCGAAATCGCTGGACCGCCAGTTCAATGATCTTGTCGGATGCACAATCAAGGCCGGTGGTTTCAACATCGATCGCGACGCCGACAGCGCTTTGCATGCCAGGCTTGGGCTCATGAAAGCCGGCAACGGGCCTCAGTTTGCGCAGGATCCGATAGTCTTGGCTAGTCTTGAGGAACCTCGCAGCTCGCTCCAGCGTGGCAGGATCAGGTAAGCACATGGGCTTGCTCGATAGCTTGAAGGGAACAGGGGAAGAAGACCGGGAGACAACGAGTAGCGTGGCTGGCGCCACGTCGGGGGGCTCGAGCACTGCGAATAGCATATCCTGACCGAGCGAGTGGCGCGCGTCAGGCCGCCTTCTCGAGATCCTCGATCCGCGCTTCGCATGCCGCGCGTACCGCTTCCTGCAACGCCGCGACGCGCCCGGCGATCCAGGCAAGTTCGTCGTGCGTGATGTAATACGATGAGGAATAACGGGCCTTGATGTAGGCATCGCGCAGGAGCGAGTAGCAGCGACGCTCCGCACGGGTGGCCCGCGGCCACACCGATTTCAGGTTGGGCTCCATCTCTTCCGCCAAATCGCGCAGGCGATTGAGGTTGTGAGATTTCGGACTCCACAAAGTACGAACCAGGAACAGGCAGTGATAGAACCTCTCGACCGCCTGGTGGAAAAGGAATGCAGCCTCCTTGCTCCACCCTCTCTCCAGATTCTCATTCGCATTTATCAGGAACCGCTCTGCACTTTCGAACCACTCTTCGAAATATTCCTGCGTCTCGCGCAGAGCTTGCTCCGGCGACAGCGGCAGCGGCTCAACGAAAGAAGCCCCTGGCTCCTCGAACAGCACGATGCCGTCCTTGAGGATGTCCATGAAGAAATACCGGCCAAGCCGGAGCTTGTCGTTCACGTCGTCCAGCGCGTGGTAAATCAAGCTGACTGGCGTGCGCAGGGGCGTGCCTGCAGCGAGGTCAGACAGCAGACGACTTTCGGTCTTGTCCCAGAACTCGGCGACGTCGGTCAGTTCCTCGCGATCGACGACCACCAGCAGATCGTAATCGGAAAAATAGCGCCCGACCGGATCCTCGACCCAATCGCCGCGCGCGTAGCTGCCGAACAGGATGATCTTGAGGAGCTTGCCCCCACGAAATCGCGCCTGCGTCCGGCGTGTGGTCGCGGCCTCGAAGCCTGAGCGAATGACCTCGACAACATAGGCCAGTTCCCTGGCCTTGGCTTCCGGCAGATGGTCGATCGACGAGCGCATGACAGTCAGATTCGCCGGTTTGGTCGCCGATGCCAAGCAAAAACTCCGACCTGCCACTCCATCAAGAGTCGTGGCAGAACTGCCTCACCCCCGCTGAATCCTCACCAAATCAGCGGTATTTTGCATTGCAGCACAATCGTGGTGTGTTAGAAATATTCCAGCAACACTTGGGCGATTTCGAAGGCCTGGGAACCGCAGGGGCCGTCCAGCAGACACGGAAAGGGCGATCGACAGGGACCGCGCAGATTGAAGATGCTCCTGTGCGATCGTGGCTGCGGCATCAATGCAGGAAACCGCGAATGCGCTACTCGATCTCGTTGAAGGTGTAAGCAGCCGGGAAGAACTCGGCGGTGTCATGAGCGAAGTGTGCAGAGTTCTGGGATTCCAGTATTTTGCACTAACCCATCATGTTGATCTCTTAAGAGCTGGCGACCGCGCCATCAGGCTGCACAATTATCCTGAACACTGGGCCGAGCGCTATGACAGCCGGACCCTGTCGCTCACGGATCCGGTCCATCGCGCGAGCCAGGTTACAGCCTTCGGATTTCTGTGGTCCAAGATGCGTAACCTCATCCCTCTCAACCGAACCGACCTCGCCATCCTCGAGGAGGGCCGTAGCCAGGGCTTTGATGAAGGTTACACTGTGCCGGTCAATGTTCCGGGCGAGGCATGTGGCTCCTGCACATTCGTCAACGGCATTGGCAAAGCGGTCGAAGCGGATGCGTTGCCCTTCGCCCAGTTGCTCGGCACCAAGGCTTTCGAAGTTGCGCGCCGGCTGTGGCTACCACGTACCCTTCCGGTGGAAGCCCTGCGCCCGACATTGACCGATCGCCAGCGCGACTGCGTGCTGTGGGCCGCTCGAGGCAAGACCGACTGGGAAATCTCCAGAATTCTTGGCATCTCTGAAGAGACAGTCGCCCGTCACATCCGCCTGGCGTGCGATCGGTACGGCGTCACCAAACGCGTTGCCCTTGCATTCTGTGCCGTGAGCGAGCGAATCATCACCATTCATGACGTCGGCCCGTGGGTCTATAACCCTTTCCCGGCATAGCCCGGTCACCCCGTTTGACGTGATCCTGCTCCTGACCAGAACGGTCAAGGAGCACCCATATGCTGAACATCCTCACGCCCGGCTGCGAGCCGGACGCAGACGTCATGCGCGCCATGTTCGCCGCGCGCAAATCGGTCTTTGTCGATCTGCTCAAATGGGACGTGCCGGTTATCGAAGGTCGGTACGAGGTCGACCAGTTCGACACCGTCGATGCCCGCTATCTGGTACTCACCGACCCCGAGGGCAATCACCTCGCCTCGACGCGGCTGTTAACGACAGCGCGTGAAGGCGTTCTCTCAGGGCTCTTCCGCAAGCTGTGCGATGGACCGGTTCCGTCAGCGCCCGACATCATGGAGATCACCCGCTTCTGTCTCGACCGGCGCCTGAAGGCGACCGAGCGGCGTCAGGCCCGGGATGCTCTGGTGCTGGCGCTCGTCGACTACGCGCTCGCCAATGGCATCAGCACCTACCTTGCGGTCGCGGAGCTGGGATGGCTTCGCCAGATCGTGGATTTCGGATGGGATTGCCGACCACTGGGCCCGCTCGGCCAGATGAAGGGTGAGCGTCTCGCGGCGGTGAGCATCCTGATCGATGCCGACACGCCTGCGCGCCTCTTTGCAGGTGGGATCAGGGCCACGGGCCTTCCCAGCATTCCCACAAGCCTTGCTGCGTGAAAGGGGAAGACAGACGATGAATGCTCTCTTCTCCGCGATCGCCACAGCGCAGGTCGAGCGCCACGTGCAGGACCTGACGACCCGTGGTTTCACGATCATCCGGGGCGCGATGCCGCCCCGCGCGATCCGCGCGCTGGACAAGGACCTCGAGGAACCGTTCGAGCACACGCCGTTCGGCATAGGTCCATTTTACGGAGGCACGACCAAACGGTTCGGGCGACTCCTGATCCGCTCGCCACATGCACGCGCCTTGGTCTGCCACCGGCTGATCCTGTCCATCGTCGAGCGCGTGCTCTCGCCGTGGTGCGATCGCATCCAGCTCAACACCACGCAGGCGATCGCGGTCCATCCGGGGGCACCAGCGCAGTTGCCCCACCGTGACCAGGACATGTGGCGTGGACCGGTCGGCGAGATCGAGTACCTCGTCAACGTGATGTGGCCGCTGACGCCCTTCACGTCAGAGAATGGCGCGACCCGGCTGTGGGAAGGCAGCCACGGGCCCGAGGCACTCAAAGCGGGAACCGAAGCAACCGAGACGGTTGGGGAAATGGCACCTGGTGCGGCGCTGCTGTTCCTTGGCTCGACGCTCCATGGCGCAGGCGCCAATCTCACCGACACAGTGCGACGCGGAGTGGTCGTCGGCTATTCGCTGGGCTGGCTCAAGCCTTACGAGAACCAGTGGCTGGCCTACCCGCCCGAGATCGCGCGGCACTTCGATCCCGAGCTCGCCGCGCTCATCGGTTACTGCCAGCATCGGCCCAACCTTGGCAATTTCGAGGGCCAATGTCCGTCCGTACTGCTCGGCAAATATGGCGGTGGCCCGTTGGGCGCGATCGACGCATTGAGGCCCGACCAGGTTGCAGCGGCCCAGGCCTTTGCCGGGGACCGACAGGCAGCCGCATGAACGCCGGGCCGACTGCGACGAGAATCTACGACGCCTTGCGCGCGCTCGTTCTGGCGCACGACTTCCGTCCCGGCGACCGGCTCGATGCGGCGTTACTGGCAGAACGGCTTGGTTCGAGCGTCACACCGGTGCGCGATGCGCTCAACATGCTCACGGGGGAAGGGCTTGTCGAAACGCGCCGCGCGGGCGGGTTCTACCTGCCGCCGCTTGACGAGCCGGCATTGAAGGACATGTACGCCTGGGAAGCGCAAATCCTGCGACTTGCTCTGAAGGAGGCGGATCTGGTCCCCACCGATCCGCCCGCAGACCGCCGCAGCCGCTATTACGCCGAACGCGTAGCGGATCTGGTCGGTGCCGTGGCAGGGCGTTCGGTCAATGGTGAACATGCGCGTGCGAGTCTCAGGCTCGCCGCACGCCTCCATGTCGTCAGAACGCTCGAAGAGACGGTGATTGACGATGCAGCAGCAGAGCTGGCCCGCGTCGAACACGCGCTGGATCTCGCTGACCGGGCCAGCCTGCGCCGGTTGTGGAATGCTTGGGTTAACCGCCGGATTGGTGCTGCAGCCAGGTTGGTGCGTGCAGCGTACCGCGGGCGTTGACCAATTGCCCGCCAACAATCGACATATCGGTGCCGTATAAAATTCGGATTGAGCGGTCGGCTGCGTAGCCTGAACTTCGCCGCGATTGTGCGGCGCCAAGTGAAGGAGTGACAGCCATGGAACGCAAGATCGAACAGATCGACGACGTCGAAGACCTCGGTGTCGCCAGCACCGAGACCCTCGGCGCCCCGGGCAACCAGCTCGAATTCGGGGTGATCGCGCGCCCGCTGGGCCTCGAAGCCGAGTAAGCCTTCGGCAGGCGTGCCCGGCCTCAGGTCGGGCGCGCCTGTTGCGGCCCGCCTGCTGCCATGACCTCGCTCCCCCCTGCCCCCCAGGTTCGCCTTGCCGACGGGATCGGTCTTGCCCGCTTTGCGAACTTCGTGATCCTTCTCGATGTGCCGTGCGACCGCTACACCAGGTTCGGCGGAAACGCGGCCGTGACGCTGGCGGCCATCGCCGACGGACGAGCGCTGGGGCGCGATGTCGAGGGTGTGGCAGCGTTGGAACGTGCAGGCATCGTGACTGCGGAACCGCAGCTTAGCAGCTACTTTCTCAATCCGCGCGAAGTTCCGCAGGCGACGTCCAGCGTGCTGGAAGGAGGCGAGAGCCCGCCCGAGTTGAACTGGCATGATCTCGAGATCGTCTTCGCCTGCGCGAAAAGCAGGCTGGACCTGCGGCGCAAGTCCCTCGCGCAAGTGTTGCGGCACGTGCCCGCCCCTGCCCCGAGGCGCAGAACGGGAGACATTGGCAAATTGGCCCGCGACTTCGATGCCGGACGGCGGCTCGCGCCATTTGCGCCGTGCTGCCTGCCGGACGCGCTGGCGTTCACACGCTATGCGCGACAGCGAGGCCACGACGTGCGCCTCGTCTTCGGGGTAAAGTGCCATCCCTTCGAAGCGCATTGCTGGGCGCAGTTGGACAGTGTCGTCCTGACTGATCCGCTCGAGCGGATCGTGCGCTTTCAGCCGATCCTCGCGCTATGAGCCCAGAACGTTACCTGCTGTTGGTCGGGGCAGGACAGTCGCCTGATCCGGTGGCCCATGCGGAAGCGCATCTGGCGCCGACCGATTTCCAGCGCCATGATATCGGGGCCGAAATCACCCTGTTTGCGCCGTCCGCCCTTCCCGTCCTCAGACACGACAGGTACGTGGTGATCGGACAAATCGTGGGCGCCTCCTCTGCCCTGCTCTCCGATTGCTGCCGGCCAGAGCAGCTCATCGAACATGCCTGGGGCAACTATATCGCGATTGGGCTGGGCGTCGACGGTGCGCCAGACTGGATACTCCGCGCGCCGCTGGGTCATCTTCCCGCCTACCGCACGAACGCAAATGGCACCGAGATCATCGGTTCGCATGCCGGCCTCGTGCTGGGCGCGATCGGCCGGGCCCCAGCGCTCAACTGGGATTTCGTGAAGTACCATCTGGCGTTTGCGCACCTACAGACCCGGCAGACCGGTCTTCTCGGAATCGACGAATTGCTTGGCGGCGAATGCTGGGACCTCACGATGGACGGGCCCTGGCAAAGGCGCACGATCTGGACGCCTTGGCGATGGATAGCACCTGATCGCGAGATCACGGATCCAGTCAAAGCGAGGCAGGCATTGCGGGGTAGCGTCGAGTGCGCGGTCGCGGGGTTGATCCCGCGTGACATGCCATGTCTACTCGAACTGTCCGGAGGGGTGGATTCCTCGATCCTTGCGGCGGCCCTTGCTGCCCATGGCGCGGACGCCCGTGCGGTCACCCTGGTAACTGACGAACGCGAGGGCGACGAGCGCTTCTATGCCCGCGCGGCAGCCACCGCGACCGGATTGCCACTTGCTGAGCTCGCCGTCCCCGATAAGGTCGATCTCGCCATGCCGGCCGCAGTTCGATGCGCGCGTCCGGGCCTGCCCATGACGCTGTCGCTGGCCGACGACCTGCTGGCGCAGAAGGCGCGCACCGAGATCATCGGTGCTTTCGTGAGCGGCGCTGGCGGAGATTGTGTGTTCTGCTCGCCTGGATCGGCCGCTCCTGCCGCTGACGTCCTTCGTCGCTTCGGGATCGGCAAGGCCGCGTGGACTGCCATCGATGCGCTCGCGCGTATCCACCATGCCAGCGCGTGGGAGGTGGCGAAAATGGCTTGGCGGCAGGCCCGCAACGCGACGCCTCCACCCGCATGGCCGCGGACGTCAGGGTACCTCGTCAATGACGCCCTCCCCGAAACCCCACCTGACCATCCCTGGCTCGAAGAGCCTGCCGATGTTCTTCCCGGCAAGCGCAGCCATGTACGCGCGATCCTTGCCGCACTTGCCCATGTCGAGGGTTATGGCCGTCAGGAGGTCGCGCCCTCGCGCTTTCCCTTGCTCAGCCAACCCGTGGTCGAGACGGCGCTGCGCATCCCGACGTGGTTGTGGATCGAGAACGGTCGCGATCGTGCAGTTGCGCGCACGGCATGGAGCGGCATTCTGCCCGCCAACGTGCTAGATCGCCGGACCAAAGGTGGCCTCGACAGCTATGCCATCGCGATGCTCGACCGCAATCGCAACGCCCTGCGCACCTTTCTGCTCGAGGGCCACATTGCCCGCAGCGGATTGCTCGACCGACCCAGGCTCGAAGCCGCGCTCGCGCGTACCGCGCGGCGTGGCGATGCGGAAGTCTATCTGCTCTTTCCCTTGATCGACGCCGAGGCCTGGGCGCGGACCTGGCTTGGCGCGCCATAACCTTGCCAGCGTGCATACTGCCCGGCTTTGGACGGATCCGGATCGACCTCACCCATAAGCCAGAAGCGGAACCAGTCGAGATTGCGGGCATTGGCTGCCAGCTGGTGACGCGGCTGCCACTTGATGTGCATTTCGCCAGGGAAGGCGAAAAGCTCGACCGGCTTGCCTGCCGCCTGGAGCCTTGCCAGCAGTTCGACATTGGGCCGGTATTCCTGCTCGGGCAGTTGCATCAGCAAGGGCGCAGAAATGCGGTCGACGTTGAAGGCGGGCGAACCTTCGCGCCAACCCTTGTGGTCCGTGTCCGGATTGCCGAGGCCCCAGCCCGATTGCAGGATCTTGGGCACTTCGCGGCCTTTCACCGCGTTCAGCCAGTAGTATGTCGGCGTGACCATGACATTGGCGACCGACAGCGCCGCAAGACGGCGAGTGTGCATGGCCAGCCACATCGCCACTTCGCCGCCGAAGCTGACGCCGCCCATGCCGACGCGCGCAGGGTCAATCCGTCCCTCGCCGGCCAGCTCGTCGATGATCGCGCCGATCCCGTCTGCAGCGTCGCGATAAGAATCGGCATTGCCCCCACCCCCAAGCCTGCCGGGCAGGCGGTTGATGCACATCGCGGCAATTCCGCTGCGGGCAAGGTCGCGCAAGGGAAACTCCTCGCCCAGCCCTCCGCGCAGGAAGCCGCTGCAACTGTAGTAGGTGATGAACAGGGGTGCCGGACGGCTCGCCTTCTCAGGCATCGCGAGAAAGCCGGTGAAGGTGCGCCCTTTTGCATCCGCCCACGACAGCGGCGTGAATTGCGGCGCCAGAGGGACGAGATCGCTATTAGGATCAACCAGCATGCGCTGGGTGCCGTCGGCGACACCGACCGCGACAACGCGGGGCGGTTCGTTGGCGCTGGCCGCGACGCAAAGCATCGTGGTGACCGTCGCCGCACATCCCTGTCCCTCATCGCCACCGTTAAGCGCGCCCGTGCCAGTCGCGATCGGCGCAACCGTGTTCGTGCGGACGTCCCAGCGCGACAGGGTTGTGCGACCTGCCCCGTCGCGGGTCTCGAAGACCACGGCATTGTCTGTGCCGAGCCAGCGTACACTGCGGATCGGCGACGTCGTGCAGGCACGATCGTGGCATCGTGCCGCAAACCCGCCATCCGTGCCCTGCACGGCAAGCTCGTATTGCACACCTCGCCCGAGCACGAGCGCGGATCCGCGCGCATCTCCCGAAGCCACACGATCGATGACGAAGCTGTCCCCAAGCTGGTCGAACGCCTTGGCGGGCGGGGCGTAGCTTTGCATCTCGGCGTCACGCGCATCGCGAACCGTTCCCGAAGTGACGTCGAGAACACGCAAGGCCGAGGGCCCGGCTGGAAGGATACCGCCTTGCTCGAACCAGAACCCGCGCAGCCGTCCGCTCGCCCAACGCCCGTCGATCCAGTCGCCGCGGTAAAGTGGTCGTTGCGGATCGACGCTGGCATCGACCAGGGTGCCTTCGTCATGGTCCGCTTGTTCCGCCGCCGCGATATCGGCGCGTGGTGGGCCTTCGCCGAAGACAATGGTGCGCCCCCCGTCGAGGGAGGCAAGGTCGCGCACATTGCCAGGTTCGTGGGTGATCTGCCGCGCATCGCCCCCGTCGGTGTCTGCGCCCCAGACCTGGATCTCACCGTGCTCGAGCTTGCGAAACAGAAGGGTGCGGGAATCGGCGGTCCACACCGGTGGGTTCACGACCAGCGAACCGTTGAGCCACATGGGCTCGCCTGCATCAGCGATGCGCCGAGGCGGCGCGCTGCCATCGATCGGTGCGATGTACCAGGCAAGAGCATAGGCATTGCGCTCGATCGAAGCCTGGGCCTGGCGCCAGACGGCATAGCGACCGTCAGGCGATATTGCAGGACTGTCGATCCGCGTGATCTCGATCATCGCGCGCAAGCTGGCGCCGTCCCCGGCGTGAGCCGGAAGCGGCGCCAGCCCCAGCAGGGCGAGCACAAGGGGAGCTGGAGCCTTGCGCATCACCATGCCTTGACCAGTTGAAGGGCAATCACGCGCCCGGCAGCACTGGCCTGTTCGGGATCGAAACCCGAGGCCGAATAGGGCGTGCGATTGTTGACGTAAGGCGGATCGTGATCGAAAAGGTTGGTCACGCTGAGCGAGAGGCGGGTCCCCTTCATCCAGCCATCGGCGGCACCGAAGGACTTTGCGATCTGCACGTCGAGCGTCGTCCAGCTTGCAACCCTTTCCGAAGGGGTCACCGCCGTATTGGTGTAGCCTGCCGTGTGGTTCACGAAGGCCGCGAAGCTGAAAGTGCCCAGTTGCAGCGCTGCGCGCCCCCGCAAGCGATAGCGCACCGGATTGCCGATCGTGCCGAGCGCCTCGACGCTGGGCGAGCTTGCCGTCACCTGCTGTGAAAGATGGAACAACCAGGTGCCCGATGCACCAAGGTCCACCGATCCGCCGCCAAGCGGCATGCGATACCCGAGGTCGAAGTCGATGCCGTCGAGGTGCGTGCGAGCAAGGTTCGCGTTGCGCGCGTCGATCACGTACGCAACCGACGAGGCCGGAATGCCGAACGGATTGGCAAAGTTGGGATCGGCGTAGAGCGCAGCCAACGTCGCCGCAGAAGGGTTCGCAGTGATCAGCGAAGCGTAGCGCTGGCGCTGGGCGAGGAAGGTGAAGGCATCGACCGCCGGGTTGAATATCCTGTCACGATAGCGGACGTCGAACCAGGTCATGCTGAAGGCAAGCCCCGGCATGGCCAGCGGCCGCAGATCGAAACCAGCGGTCAGGGTCCGCGCGCGTTCAGGACCTATCGCGGGATTGTTGCCGAACAGGGCGACGACATTGCTGGAACCGGTGGGCGACGACGGATCACCAACGGGCAGCGGCACGATCTGGCTGAGACCGGGCCCTTGCCGGGTGTCGAAGAACCCGGGCGCATGGAACGAGGTGCCATAGACACCGCGCAAGGCAAGGCCCTCGACCGGCTCCCAGGTCACGCCAACCTTGGGGTTGGTCGTGGTCCCGAAGTCGGAATAGCGCTCGATCCGTCCTGCGACCGACAGGTCGAGACGGTGAACGCCGGCGATCCCCTGTTCGGGGCCAATGATGGGGGCGAGGAGTTCGGCGTAGCCGGCAAAGACATGACGCGAAAGCGGGTAACCATCGCTGCCGCTGGCAATCGGCGTTACGCTGAAATCGTCATAGACTTCCGAGGATCCGAAGGCTTCGGCGCGATACTCGGCCCCCAACGCGAGGCGGAGCGCGCCGCCGGGCAGCGAGAGCAGCGGACCATCGAATTTGAAGCCTGCGGTAACCTGGCGCGAACGCTGGAACTGCAGCGTCGATCCGCGCACCTTGGCGATCGTGACCGCACTCGTGTGCGAACCATCGCCGAACACGTTGAACGCAGTGGCTGGATCGCTGTCGGCCAGCGCCAGTGCAAGCCGCGTGCTGTTGACCTCGTTGGTGGTCAGCAATCGGTCGTGCTCGGAAGAATAGCTGCCGTAAGCTTCGGCCACCCAGGCTCCGAGCTTTGCCTCGAGCGAAGCAGTGGTGGCCCAGTTGGTCACGTGCGCCTCATTGACCGGCACTCCGAGATCTTCCCGGAAATCGTAGGTCACGCTCACCGGCTGTCCGGTGCCGATCGGATCGACGTAGAACGGATTGGTGACGGGCACGATAACCGGCGAATTGAGCGCAAAATAACGCTGCGAGGAGGCGCGGTTGGCGTAGAATCCCGAAATCCGCAGGGTGATCGCGGGCGTGATGTCCTGCTCGAGCGCGGCGACGGCGGCGTGACGCCGGGTCCGGGGCAGGAGATCGGTCTGGGTGCGACCATCGCCAAGGTTGGCGACGCCCGCGATGAGGTCCGAAGTGGTCAGGTTGCGACCATCCTGGCCCTTCGGGATGCCATAGACGCTGCCATCGGCCGCGGTGATCGTACCGGGATTGGCATAAGCCTGCCGATAGTCCGGACCGCCGTAGCGGCGCAGGTCTTCGGTAGCATAGGCGCGGTCTTCCGATCCGAGCCGACCGCGCTCGTAGTATTCGTAGGCCGCCATCAGGTGGCCGGTGCTCCACTTGCGCCCGAAGAGCTGGCTTGCCCGGAATTCGGTGTAGCCGTCGGCCATGCCGGTACGCAGGCTGGTTTCTGCGCCCTCGAACGCACGGCGCAGGCGCACGTTGACCACGCCTGCAACCGCATCGGAGCCATAGATGGCCGAGGCGCCATCGGCGAGGACCTCGATCCGCTCGATCGCGCTGGTCGGAATCAGCGAGAGGTCGACAAAAGTGCCCCCTCCCCCGCCGAGCGCAAGCCGATTGCCGTCGATAAGCGTCAGGGTTGAAGTCGTACCGAGGCCGCGCAAGTTGACGCTCGCGCCATAGCCGATGTTGCTGCCCGCATTGTTGCGCTGCGTGAAGCCGACAGTGCCTTCATTGGCGCCGCCCCCGAAATTCTGCGGGATCGTGGCCATGACCGCCTGCGTGGTGGCGAGGCCGCTCTGTTCGATCATGGTGCGATCGAGGGCAATGACGTGGGCGCCCGCGGGAGCCTGTCCGCGAATGCGTGTGCCCGTCACGATGATTTCGGGGGCCTGGGGTGGCACCCCCTCCCCCACCGGACCTGCATGCGCAGGCCGGATTACATAGCCATCGCCCACGGGGACGCTTTCGAGGTCGGTGCCTGCCAGGAGCAGCGACAGTGCCTCGCCAAGCGTCAGCATGCCGCGCACTTGCGGCGCAGGTCGCGATCCGATGACAGCGGCATCGGCCAGAACGGTTTGGCCCGATGCGAGCGCGAGACCGCGCAGGGCTTCGGCCAGAGGCTGCGCCGGCAGATCGAGGGAAATCCGGCGGTCTTCGCGCGCGCTTGCGGCGTGGGGTGCGATCAGAACCGTTGCCGCCATCAGCGCAGCAACGATCGAACGGGAACAGGTCATGGACGTCATGGTTCGTACCTCCCTGGCGCCTCGAAAGGGCGCTCATGGCCGTGGAGACGCCGCGGAACGGGAACACCCGACAGAAATTTTCGAAAGGATCGGTGCGTCGCGCCTGGCGCTGGCGAAGTGCGCGGCATGAGGCCGGCTCAGGCGAGCCGGAGACTCTAGGATAGGAAAGCCCTTAACCCCGCGCACTGGCGCGGTTCCCCCTCTCCTCTCCCTTGGGCAATCAAAGGAGGCCGGGTGAAGTGGGGGAAGGGAATGAACCCAAGGTCAGGCCCAACGTAGGCGGCGTAACCGCGTTCAGGATTCAACGTGGAATTGGGTCCGCTCCGAAATCGGGGACTTATAGTTCATCACCCGCTGATGGTGCTTCACGCTTGGCGCGATCAAGAAACGGCAGCATGTCCGTAGGCTTGGCCTTGCATGCCCAGCGCTTCAGAAAGTCGGATGGAGTCTCGACCAGGCCGATTTTCTGCGCGATCGCCACGGCAATCCACTGATTGAGCGAAACGCCATCTTCTTTTGCCAGGCGCGCCGCTGCCTCCTTGACCGACACAGGGAGCTTAAGCGGGTACGAAGCAATGCTTGTTTTCAAATGCCGGCGACGCACGCTCACGAGAATACGCCCTCAGCCATCCTTTCGAGCTCGTCGAGTACATCCGCGATCTGCCCTCGTTGCACAAGCTCTTGCGCGGTTACGCCCCAATCCGACAGCTGGTGGCTGGTGAACCAGGCATGGATCTGTTCGTCGGCGGCACCCAACCTGAGAGCACGTTCCAACACCAAACCCACATTCAGTTCGAATGAAGGGTCGGCGCCCCCGGGCGAAGGAAAGCTTGCACCAGACGTGCTCATTGCCTGCTCTTGAGCTCGATGGTGCCAGTCGCGCGCTCAACGTCGAGATTGTTCAAGAGCGCGAGCGTCCGCGCAAAGCTGTCCGGATCATCGGTACGGAAGCCACCCGCCAGGCGCTTTTCTGCAATTGCCGGCACAGCAAGACGGAGCTGAACCGCATTGCGCTGATTGAGCAACGCAATCGCCTGCCCCACCGTCATTTCGCGCGTTGTTGCCAACGGCGGAGCGGATTGCACATCTCCGGAAGTCGCCTTGGACGCGACGGTCTTCTGTTCGCTGTTGATCCCCTCGCCCGGCCCGACCGAACGGGATGATCCATCCTGACCGATGGCCTTGCCTAGCCCAGCGACAACATCGATCCGTCCCGTTCCACCAGTCACCTCTACCTCGAGATCGGCATCCTTGGTCTGCAGATGCGCGCCAGCGGCCCGCACGTCCAGAATGCGCGAGTCCCCGGTCCGGGTACGAATTTTCGCATGGCCGGTTTGCACGTCGAGCAGGCGCACGTGCGGGTCGAACCGCGTCACTGCACGGCTCGCCGAAAGCAGAGTCAGATCCGTGCCGTCGGCAAGTCGCCATGTACGCGTTTCGCCAGGTCCGGTCTGATAGGTGCGCGCTTCGACCACGCTGCCGACGTTCATCACGGGATTGCCGGCGACGAGCCGCACCGACAGCGCGCCCACTACCAGCAGCACTGCGCACGTCGCCACGGCCAGGTGGGTGGTGCGTCGCATGTGGACTGGAGCGCGGTGCAGGCTGCGCTCCTTGCCGATGGGACTATCGGCGAGCAGCAGGCTTTCCCGCCACATCCGCTCGGCTTCGGCAAAGGCCAGACGATGCCTCAGATCGCGCCCCAGCCAAGCCCGAAGCGCCGGATCACTCTGGCCCGCCTCGTCGCCTTCACGCCGGGCCAGCCACCGCGCCGCTTCCTCGCGGATATGATCCGGGATCGTGTCCCTGGTGATTTCGGTCATGGTTCGCGCATATGCCTTGCTAGCTGCTGGATTGCCCGGCTCATCTGCTTTTCCACAGCACGCACGCTCAACCCCGTCCGTTCGGCAATCTCGGCATAACTATAGCCATCGAGCCGCCGTGCAAGAAACACATTCCGTGTCATGGGCTTGAGCCGATCGAGCGCGCGTTCAAGCCGGCGCAGGCGATCGCGCGCTTCCAGATGACGAACCGGATCAGTCCCGGCAATATCTACGTCATCAATGGAAACATGGCTGTCGGCGCTATGTCGCTGGGCAGCGCGTGCCTGATCGCGCACAGCATTGCGCGACGCTTCGGCGAGAAATGCCCTGGGCGCTTCGATCTCGGCGACGGTCATGCCCCGCCCTGCCATTCGCACGAAGACCTGGTGCAACATGTCTTCTGCAGAATCGATGCCGGTCCGTCTCGCAATGCGGCGCAGCAGCGAAGGACGCTCGGCCCGGTACATCTCGTCGATGAGCGAGGCCGAGATTGCATCGAGCGGGAGCAGCGCGGGAAACGGCGCCTCGCTCATCGCTGGCCTTGCCCGCAAAGGTGTTCAAATGTCCGCGTCATCAAGATGCCGAAGCCCCGCACAAGCGAGACGCTCCGGCGAACAGCCGGATTCTGAGAACGCGCTTGAAGCGCACGCGCCGACACCTTTAGCCCTGACGGGCTTGGACATACGCACCGGCAACCCGGCTGCGGATCGCAGCAGAACAAAAATTCCATCAAGCGAGGTTCTCAGGCCTCGGCGCAGTCCAGTTTCGACTACACGTTTGAAATCTATGTCAGAAAAATGCCTCTGGCAAGCAGATCAACCGCGAGAGATCGCCGAAATCACCTCCAAAGCGGTTTCAAGCGGAACAAACAGGCGTGTCTGGAAGCGAATGATCTCGGTAAAACAGCCCCTCGCCTTGTACCAGTCGAGCCGCGCAGCCGACCAGCCACCCAGCTCAAGCCGGTGACTGCCGTTTACCAGGCTGCGCTTGAGCGACAGCGCGTCGGGTCCATGCAATTCCATTGAGCGACCGATGGTGAGAACGGTATCGAGCACCACTTGCGGCGGCAGTGCAATATCGCCGTGGAGGCCGAGTGCCTTGAGCAGCCCGGGCACATGGGCTGCCGGAACCTCGCGCCCCAGCAAGGACCGGCCGTCGCGTGCGGCAATGCGGCTTACCCTGACATAATCGCCGGGCAATTTGTCCCACACGGGCAGCAGAAGCCCGGTCGCAAGGTAAAGCCGATCGTGCTTTACAACGTCCCGCGCCTCGCAAACCTCTGCCTGCCACAGCTCGCGGAAAGTTGGCGCGTCGATCATCTCCCAATTGCTCTCGGCAAGATCGGCGGCGGAGATGTAGGTGTGCTTGAGCGGCCGGACGAGTTCAAACCGGGCGATACGGTCGCCCTCGTCCGACAAAAGGCTGCGGGCCGGCACGACGAGGCCCACCCGGCCGGACCGCGTGTTGCGCACCGTACGACCGTCTGAGTCGGCACTTCCATGGCGTTCATCAAGCCGATCCAGCGAAAGCGGCTTGAGCGCCCGGGCGATGTCGAGTTCCAGCAGATGGGTTGTCGCGCCCGACGTGGCATCGGTCCGCAAGATGCGATCCGAGACGATCGCGATATCCTCGACCGCGATGGTCTCCACGCCCAGATCGAGCGTTCCCGCAGCGCGTGCGGCATCGACCCTCGCTTCCACAAGGCCGAGGAACTCATCGAAGATCGCGTTCTGCAATGCAATCGGCAGCGCGAGAATGCGGTTGAGCCAGCGCTGGATGGGCGGGAGATCATCGCTCAACGTGCCATCAGCCGCTTCGATCTCGAGGCCGGTCAGTTCAGTGAAGCGCGCCAGGGTAACCGCTTCCAGCTTGCCTTGGAACAATAGCCCGAACCAGCGGCGTAGCGCCTCCTTGGCATATATGCTTTCGAGATTGTCGGCAGGGTCGAACAGGTTCTGGCCGCCGGTCTGGCGCTGTCCGCGCGTCAGCGCGCCAAGGCTGTCCAAACGACGCGCGATTGTCGAAATGAAGCGGCGCTCACCGCGCACGTCCGTGGCCACTGGCCGAAACAGCGGGGCCGATGCCTGGTTGGTTCGGTTGGTCCGCCCCAACCCCTGAATGGCGGCATCCGCGCGCCAGCCCGGCTCGAGCAGGAAGTGCACACGCCGCGCACGGTTCTTCGCAGAATGATCTGCGTGATAGCTGCGCCCTGTTCCGCCGGCGTCCGAAAAGACGAGGATGCGTTTATCGCCGCCCATGAAGGCCTGCGTTTCAACAAGATTGGCGCGGGCACTGCGCGTCTGAAGCTTCTGCCTGCCGTCCGTGCCTACGACGAGCCTTCGACTGCGCCCGGTCACTTCAGCTACGGTATCAACGCCGAACCGCTCGATGATCGCATCGAGCGCGGGCGCGATCGGCGGCAACGCGCAGAGCTGCTCGATCATCCGGTCACGTGCCTCAACCGCAGCCCGGCACAGGACTGGATGGCCGGCATCGTCGTACATCGGTTCCGAGCGAGGATTTCCGTTTTCATCGGTGAACACCGACATGAGGCGCACCGGGAAGCTCTTTTCCAGATAGAGCACCACCGCCTCGCGCGGCGACAGGTCAATCTCGAGGGCTTCGCGTTCGACATCGGAAAGATCGGCGAGACGGCGATCCAGCATCACTTCCGCCGTCGAGACGAGCTGGACGACCACGGCATGCCCCTGCTGTAGCGCCCCATCGATCGCCGGAAGGAGGCTGGGCAGCTTGAGCGACAGCAGCAGTTGCGCGAAAAAGCGCTGCTTGGTGCCTTCGAACACCGAGAGAGCGGCGGATTTGGCGCTGCTGTTGAGTGTGCCGCCGCCATCGCAGTCCACGATCCGCGTCGCTTCGAGCGCTTCGCGCAAGTTCCCGTGAATGACAGCCCAGGCCTCGGCATAGGCGTCGTAGATCGCGATCTGGTCCGGCGTCAGCGCATGTTCGAGGATCTCATATGCGACACCGGCAAATGACAAGGCCCGGGCGGTGTAGAGACCAAGCGATTTGAGGTCGCGGGCGACGAGCTCCATGGCGGCCATCCCGCCGGCCCGGATATCGGTGACGAAGCTTTCGCGATTGGCAAATGCCGTCTCCGGGCCCCACAGTCCGAGCCTCGTGGCATAGGCCAGGTTGTTGATGTCCGAAGCACCTGTTGCAGAAGCATAGAGCACACGCGCCCGAGGAAGCAGGTTCTGCAAGCGCACGCCGGCAACGCCCTGCTCGGAGCCTTTCGTTCGGCCACGTGAGCCCTCCCCTCCTGCTGCATTGGCCATGGCGTGGGCTTCATCGAAGACGATCACGCCATTGAAATCATCGCCGGCCCAGGCGAGGATCTGTTCCAACCGCGTTGCATCAGCACGGCCGGAACGCAGGGTGGGATAAGTTACGAACAGGATCCCGTCCCGCATCGTGACAGGGTGCCCGAGCTTCCATTGTCCGAGGGGTTGGACATCGATCGGGAGTCCGCCAAGCGCTGACCAGTCGCGCCGCGCATCCTCGAGCAGCGCCTCGTTCTTCGATACCCAGATATGGCGCTTTTCACCCTGGACCCATCGGTCAAGAATGACGCTCGCGACCTGCCTCCCCTTCCCTGCACCGGTGCCGTCGCCAAGAAAGTAGCCGAGCCGATAGCTCTGCCCATCCGGATCCGGGACCAGCGTGCAGCCTTTGTCTTCAGGCCGAAACTTGCCTGGCAGATCGCGCGCATGCGCACTGGCGGCGTAGATCAACGTTTCTGCCTGCGCCGACGACAGCCCTCCCCTTGCGATCAAGCCACTCGGCAATCGCGGAACGGTCGAAGGAACAGGTGCCGTGATGGACCCCATGGCGACGGATTCAACGAGCGCCGTCGGATGGTCACGAGCATCATTGATCCGGATCCGGCTTGGACGGTAAGGCAGATAATGGCCGACCTGCTCCGGGACCGGCGCGGGCTGCTCCAGCGCCTCGAACGCGCAGGGCACTGCGCTTTCATCGGTGGCTAATCGGGCGGGTGGGAGCGGTCGGACACTGCTGGCCCCACTGCGCACAAGTGTCAGCCGTACTGGCTGCTGCATTGGAAGAAGCGGACAACGTGCGACCTCGCCGCGGCGATCGATGTTGCCCACCAATGTGCAGAGCTGCCTGAAGTCTGCAGTTCGGGCGAGAACCGGCTTCGCGTCCGAAGTGATCTTGTCGAGCACGATCAGCCGGGTCGTAATCGACGTTCCTTGTGCGACAAATGCCCTTTCAAGCGCGAGATTGGCCCGCAAAGCGGCCGGTCCCTTGACCGAGGCCAGAAAAGCGCGGGTGTCGAACCATTCGGGCAGGATCGCAACAAGGCGTCCGTTCGGTACAAGACGCTTCCACGCCGCACGCAGATGCCGGGTGCAGGTCGTGGTATCATGTCCTCGTTCGAGCCCGTGTGAATATGGCGGGTTCATCAGCACGACACTGGGTCTGATCGATGGCTCAAGAAAATCGTCGAGCAGTTCGCCGTCGTGGCCCCGAATCTGCGCCCCCGGGAAGAGCTGCGCGAGATACGCCCGCCGCGCTGGTGAGATCTCGTTGAGAACGAGGCTGCATCCGGCCTTTTGCGCCCAGACGGCTAGCATACCGGTCCCGGCCGACGGTTCGAGCACGCAATCGGAAGTCGTGATACCGGCGGCGCACGCAGCCAGCCAGGCAACGCGCGGTGGCGTTGCAAATTGCTGGAGTTCGATCTGCTCCTCGCTCCGTACGTATTGGCGGGGCAAGAGTGAGGCAGACCTATCGAAGAGGCCTGCCACTGTCAGCGGGTCAGATGTGACGGCCGGGGCGGAAGGATCTCGCAGCCACAGAACCTGTCCGATCTCCACGGCAGCGTGGGCATCGCGGACATTCCAGCGTCCTTGGGCGTCGCTGCCACCAAACGCGTGCGTCATCAGTGCGTTGAGTTTGGGACGATCTACGCGTGCGCCGGCAAGAATGCTGTCGGCGATCGATCGCGCTACCCAAAGCACCGGCAGTTCTTCCGGGCACTGGTCGACAAGCAATGGCAGGGAATTGGACACGAGACCTCCTGACGAGGCTCCTGGTCATGCTGGCGCCTCGCCCTCACCTTCCCCTCTCTCCTTTGGAGGATAATTCAGCGAGCCGCCTTTGGGCTGGCCTTAAGAACATCGTTCCAGTCCTGCCCCTCTCTCTCCGGTGATCGCGACACGATCGTCAGACCCGGACGCGTGTGGATTTCACGGGCTCTGCGTTCAGCCAGGCGTCCGCCGACGTCGGCATCGAGGAATAGGTGCAGTTCGGTCACGCTTTCTGGAATAGCGGCTCTGCCAAACCGCTCGTTGCCAAGCGTGGCCCAACACGGAATGCCGAACAACTGGGTGGCAGCTAGTGCGTTCTCGATGCCCTCAGCTAATCCCAGCTTGCGCTCGAAGGGCCAGCCCAAGCGTACTGCGCCCGGACCAAGGCTTCCCAAGGCCCGTTTCGGAGCGTCCACCGACGCGATTGTCGCGGTTGCGGGATCGATGAAGGTGCGGTGGATTGCAATGATCCCAGTATCGCTGCGCACTGCGGCGAGCATCGCTGGTAAGAACTGGACCGAAGCTTTCGGACCGATCGGGGTCCAAGGGTGAAAGCGGAGTTCCGGGCTCGATGTAGTGATGCCCCGGTTGTGGAGATACTGGAACGCAAGTGACGCTGATAGCGGGTGTGACTCCTGCCACAATCGCACCGCATTGCGGTTCGGGGACACAACCGCTGGCAGCGATGGTGGAAAGGTTCTGACCCGGTCGGTGAACAAATTGGGGAGCCGAATGCCATTCATGGCAAGCGCATCGAGCACTGCCTCATTGGTGCATCCTGCAAAGCAATGGAACAGGACTGCCCTCGTTCCGATCGTGACACTGAGCGAAGGTGTCCGGTCGTGGTGAGCGGGGCATCGGCACATTCCTTGAGCGCCGTTCCATTTGCCTTGAAACTGCAGAACGATAGCTGCTGCGACATTGGTGAGGTGTGAGTTTGGCATGCGAGGTATCAGCCCTCCAGCTGGTTCACATCCCGCAAGAGAGAGTAGCAGTGGGCCGGAAGGTTCCTGACGCCACTCGGCAGGTGAATGAGCACGCGGCGGCGGAAGCGCTTGCCTCTTTCTTGCGTGTTTACGCTCTCCCCCTCTTCTTCGAATCATATTTGAATGGCGCCGCTGCTTGCAGCGGAGGGATTCTGGATTCTAATGATTCAGATTCAGAGCTGATTTATACCTTTCATATCAGTGGGTTGCGGCATAATTCCTGACCGAATGGGGGATGTGGCCTGACTTGGTGGGGGTGCAAGCCTGTCCACGTGGGGGGATTGTCCTGACTGCTTGGGGCTATCCTGACCTCTTGGGGGTGTTCGCACGCAAGGCGTTTCAACGCCGATGGGTTAGCATAATTTTGTGCACGGCTCGCCTGCCGGTCGATCATTCTGGCTATCGTTGCTGTTTCTCTGCGACTCGCTCGTTTTCCGAGGTCTTTTGCTGCCCCTTCCATCAATCTATCCTGACCTCTTGGGGGCGCATTAACCGGCTTATCCTGACCTGACTTGACGACCTAGGTCAGGTCAGGCAGCTATTGACCTTCTGAGTCCCTTCTTGAGGCGTACATGCCATGGAAACCGATCCCGGCCCACTAGGCATCTCCGAGGAAAGCGAGGCTGCGGTATCTCGTGGCCGTGCGATGCGCGTTGCCGCTGCCCTCCAGGCTAAGGGTGGCGACGAGTTCGCAAAGCCTGGAAACATTATCGAGGTCAAGTTCGTCAAAGGCGAATCACTTAGCCTTACCGCCTCTCGCTTACTGGCACTGATGATCCTCACAGCGGGCGGCGATGCATGGGAAGACAGGCCACACCGGATGCGGAAGGCTGATATCCGCCGCGGCCATAAGGGGAACGAGCGTATCACGGACATGCTCCAGGAGCTTCATCGCACGTTGTTTGCAATTGATGATCGATCTTGGCGCGGGAAGAAAGCGACCACCCTCTTTTCGCTGATATCTCGCTCACGCGAGGAGACTGAAGAAGATGGCGGTGAGGCTGGATGGATTGAATGGGAGTTCACGCCTGATGCGCGGCAATTGATCCAAGCCTCAGAGACATACGCAGTGCTCAATCGGCAAGCTGTTCTTGGCTTCCGCTCGAACTATGCCTTGAAGCTGTACGAGATCGGTGCACTGCGTCTCCATCGTCGGCAGGCGACTTGGAAAGGTGATATGGCGGCTTTGCGAGCTGCTCTTGGAATTCCTCCCGACGTCTATGCAGATTTCGCCCAGTTGAGGCGCAAGGTACTTGAGAAGGCGAAAGCAGAGATCGATCAGCTGGCGCACTTCCGGGTAGACTGGAAGGAGACCAGGAAGGGTCGCGCAGTGACCGAGATCGAGTTCAGGTTTGAGCCGAAGGGGCCGCCGGAAGTTCTAGATACCGTGGAAGAGTTGGACCGTCATTCAGCTGGCCGGAAGGAACGACGGTCAGGTAAGGTCGAGGCGATTGTCCCAAGCGACAACACCAGAGCTCCGCAGCCCCCGGCGGAGATAAGCGATGGGAAGGTTCTGGATAAAGCGTTTCCGTCAGGCTCTCTTCAATATGGACATGACGAACTGCTAGTGATCGGTCGCCAGTACGGAGGAGGTTGGGACGTGGACCTGATAGCAAATGGGTTTCGTGACCATATGGGAGCCAGGCTGGTCAAGCTACGTGGCGCGAAGCTTACGGCCGCGTGGAAGGGATTTTGCGAGGGTTGGTTCAACCGCAGGGGACGCCCCTAGGGGTAATTGCACGTGTGCATTTTCTGCTTCAGATAGATACCCGACGAAGTATATTCAGGCGCACCTTAACGAGGCGCTTTCCGATCTAGTTGAGCAGCGCGCCGCACGCCAAGGCTCTAGGAAATTGCACGCGTGCAATTCCATCCCCCATCGAGTCAGGATAAGCCCCGTTCTGAGGCAAAATTGCCCGACATCGTGCCTGAACTTTCGAAAGATCGGATTTCATTTCCAAAAAATCGAAAGTTGATATACGCATTGCCCAGTTGCGAAAGGCGTGCTTATGTCGAATGGACTTGAGATTGAGGAAGCTGAGCGGACAGTTTCGGTTGCTGCTCTTGCAAGTCGCGCTTCGTCGGTGCTTGAGCGGCTGAGGGATTCTGCCCGCAATGCCCGGGCCAATGAGCGGCGAGAGCCAACCTTCACGATAAGCAGAGCAGCAGAACTGGTCGGGCGAACGCCTGCAGCGATCAGGGATGCGGAGAAGGACGGTCGCCTTCCCGAACCAGCGCGAACCGAGAACAATCGGCGAGAACGCTACACGCTGGCTCAGCTTAACGATATGCGGGGGGTATTCGGAACCAGGCCGTATCGTGCGCCCGAAGATCCCTGCTGCGTTATCGCAGTTCAGAACTTCAAGGGCGGCGTGGGGAAGTCGACGCTAGCAGTTCACTTAGCCCAGTATCTGGCGATCAAAGGGTATCGCGTGGCTCTTGTCGATTGCGACAGCCAGGCTTCGGCGACAACCCTGTTTGGCTATGTCCCGGACCTCGATCTGGATGAGGACGATACGCTGTATCCTTTCCTCCGTGAAGGGGAGCGCAGCTCACTCGACTATGCGTTGCGCAAGACCCATTTCGATGGACTGGAGTTGATCCCCGCGAACCTGCGCCTGTTCAATTCAGAGTATGAATTGGCAGCACGCATGGCTCGCGGGAGCGACACGCTTCTCGACCGGTTGAAGGAGGGGATCGAGAGCATATCCGACCGGTTCGATGTCATTGTCATGGATCCTCCACCAGCGCTCGGAGCTATCTCCCTGTCGGTGTTGAGGGCGGCAAACGCACTGGTCGTGCCCGTACCCCCTACGGTCATGGATTTCTCGTCAACAGCCGCATTCTTGTCCATGCTCGATGAAACGATCGAGCAGCTTGCGGAGCGCGGTTTGGCGCCGGAGTTGGAATTTCTCCGGTTTGTCGGCTCGAAGGTCGACGAAAACAAGTCGATGCAGAAGGAGTTGCTGCAACTGATGCGGACTCTGTTCGGGCACGCGATGGTATGGACGCCACTCAAGGACTCGGCCGAAATTGATAACGCCACTGCGCGATTGATGACCGTTTATGAACTGGATGGTCCTGCAACGAGTTCGGCAGTCCGGAACCGCTGCCTTGGATACTTGGACGGTGTGAATTCAGAGATTGAAATCGACATAAGATCGATGTGGCCAAGCCATCAGGCGCGTCTTCGTAGGGCAGCACTGGCATGACCGAGGTGAATTGCACGCGTGCAATTGAGCAATTGGGCGGGAGATTGCACGCGTGCAATTCCCGGGCAGGGAGGCTCGGATGAGCAGAAAGAACAGCGGATTTGCAGCGGACTTGGCAGCAGGAATCGACCTGTCGAATGAGCCTGTTCAACGACGCTCAAACATCGCCTCGAACGTTCTGACCGGGCGTTCCAATCGTTTGGCTGACCTTGCTGCGGGCGCAATCGTTACGAGAACGCACGAACTGGTCGATCCCGGTCGATGCAGGATGTGGGACGGTCACAATCGAGATTATGCCCTACTGAATGAAGAGCGCTGTGCTGACTTGATCGAAAGTATCAAGGCGCAGGGGAGGCAGGAGATCCCTGCGATTGTTCGCCGTCTGACCGGAGACCCTCAGCACGATTTTGAGGTTATCTGCGGCGCGCGCCGGCACTGGACAATAAGTTGGCTTCGGTCACACAATTATCCTGAATTCAAGTTTTTGGTCGACGTCAGGGAGATTGGTGACGAAGAGGCATTCCGCCTCGCAGACATCGAGAACCGGGCCCGCGACG
This sequence comes from Novosphingobium sp. CCH12-A3, assembly GCF_001556015.1. NCBI lineage: Bacteria > Pseudomonadati > Pseudomonadota > Alphaproteobacteria > Sphingomonadales > Sphingomonadaceae > Novosphingobium > Novosphingobium sp. CCH12-A3. The sequence goes on from NZ_LSIA01000088.1 coordinate 26,500, forward strand.
ACCTGAGTGACTTTGAGCGAGCAAGGGATTATCTGCGGGCGCTCGATCTCTATTACGAGGGCCGTCAGAAGACTATGGCCGAACGCCTCAAGGTCTCTGAGAGTTGGCTGACCCGATATCTCGATCTGGCTCGCCTGCCTGCTGAAGTGCTCGTTGCATTCCGCGAGCCTCAAGGCCTTGGCATTCGTAATGCAATTTCCCTCAAAGCTTTGCTCAAGCCAGATGATAGAAAGGCTAGGGCCTTTGAGGCGGCAAAACGCCTTGCATCGGAACAGGAGCAAGCTGGCCAAGCAATGCCGGTTCTGGATGTAATCAAGGCGCTAACTGTTGCGGTAGACCCCCCCAAGAAGTCAGGAACCCCCAAGAAGTCAGGAAAGCCTGAAGTCGTTGCCAACGCACAAGGGAAGCCCGTGCTTCGCGTGGAGGGGGCCGATCGCAAGGGCATCCGGCTGACGCTGCTGAACCGGGGAGGGGCCTCGCGCGAAGATGCCGAGGCCGCGCTCAGGGCGATCCTTGACGCGCATTGGGGCTGAGGCACCAGGTGAGGGACGAGGAGAGCAGCTGGCGGCAAAAGGGGGCCGGCGAAGGCTGTTAAGGCCTTTGGCGTGATCCTCGGGGGCGGATTGGCCGCCAAAAGACTTCAAATCGCCAATTTTGCCCTCAGAAGCCGGTACAGCGCTTTGAATGGCCCGCCGCACCCTTACCCATAATGGGTGCGGTTTTGGCGCTCTGAGGGGTGTTTGCGCGAGCCTCAATTTTACGGTTCAATATCAATCAGTTGTTGCCGTTTCAGGGGCAATGCCACTAAAACTGGCCAGCCGCGCATCGATTTGGGCCATTTCCGCATCGAACTTGGCGAGCACTGTGTCGAGCGCCGGCGAGGGGGCAGGCGACGCCTGTGGGCGCCCGCGAGTGGCCGGCACCAGCCCGAGGGCAAGCGCGACATCGGGCGTGACGTAAGTGCGCCAGGTAGCGCGTCCGGAAACCTCTACCAGAATCCCGAGCCTTGTCGCGCGTTCCAGCAGCTTGCCCGCACCCGAGAGGGTGAGTCCGAGGAGGGGGGCGATGGTGCGCGCGGCGAGGCACGGTCGGGTGAGGGTGATGCGACCGAGCGTGGCGAGCTGGCCGGGGCGGTTCTTGGCGGCGATAGCAGCGGCGCTGCGCCGCGCGGTGTCCTCGAGGCGATTTAGCCGGGCAAGGCCATCGTCGCTTGCGCGGCGGATCTGCTTGAGCAGGCGCATGAGCAGGGCCGGGCGAGGGTGGTGCGCGAAACGCTGACCGGCGTCGCCCACCACGAGGCAGGGCAGGGGAGCTACAGTGATCCCCATGCGGCGAAGCACTGTCGGCAATCCTAGCCGAGGCGCCATGCTACGATCGTTGCGTACCCATGCTTCAATCAACGCCAATGCGCGGGTGAGGGCAGGGGCGTTGTCCCATCCCATAGGCAAGTCGAACGTGAAAGGCAGGTCTTCGCGCCAGTGTCTCCCGGTCTTCTCTGCCATCGTTGCTTGCCAAGATTGTAGAGCGGAGAAGGGCTCAGCGTTGGTTTCAATAGGCGGCCGCCCAGGCAGGGTGAGTCCACATTCGTGAGAAATAATGTCGATTTCGTCGATCTCGAACGCCTGGAGCCGAAGGGCGGTGGCATAGCCTGTCCAGCTGGCGCGCAATGTCCATGCAGGTGCTAGCGAAGTCGCGCAAATCCGGGCATCAAGCCGGGCAATGGCGGCACTGGCATCGGCGAGCGCTGCGGCCAGATGTCGCGGGACAAAGAAGCAGTCAATCAACGTAACCTCCTGATAAAATGCCATAG
>NZ_LSIA01000089.1:0-60651 GCF_001556015.1 Novosphingobium sp. CCH12-A3
ATCCGGCGTGCCGCAAGACACTGTCATTCAACGAATTAGTTTCGAATCCGACTCTAAGGATGCGTCTGAATTTCCGCTCGTTCGACCTCTTGCGTTACGTCGAAAAGTTCTCACTATGTTCCGTAGAGGGGCTGCCAATGTCAAAGTGAGAACGCCCAATGTCCAATACCGAACGCATTATCCGACTGAAGACCGTGCTCGACCGAACCGGTCTCTCCCGCTCCACCATCTATCGCAAGATCGCAGAGGGCACTTTCCCGACGCAGGTGAAAATTAGTGTCCACGGCGCGGGCTGGCATGAGTCTGCTATAAATCGCTGGATCGCCGATCCCGTTCACTACCGCGAAGAAGATCTGGCTGAATGAGCGGTCAACGAACAGTCGAGCCGATCTGCGTCCGGGTCAATGATGCCGCACGCATGATCGGCGTCGGGCGCACAAAGCTCTACGAACTGATCTCCAGTGGCGAGCTCGAAACCATCAAGATTGGCAAGGCAACGCGCATCACGACAGCCAGTTTGCATAGGTTGGTGGAGCGGCATCGGGCATTGAACTGACCAGGCCGCTAACTCGCAATTGGACAGCGTCAGACCGTACCATTATGTTGCGATCAGGCGCAGCACGAACCACCCATTTATTCAGCTTTCCGGTCAAAACGCTGAACAGAACCACCGTTAAATGAACGAAAATGTGGGGGAGAGTGTGGGGGAAGGCCTGCGTTTGTTCCAAGAACAGGATTGATATCAAAAGGTTATTTTTTCGGTTCGATTCAAGCCCTGCCACCACCGCTGCTTCTCGATTACGAGAGAATTCCAGGCCTTAATCGGCCAATTAATTCCTGTTGCATGGCGCGGGATGTTGCGCAACGCTGCGCAGCATGACGACGATCCGCATTCCCGCAGCTGGCGGTTTGGCCATCGTGGCCGACGAACTGGGCAACCCGGATGCGCCTACCGTGATCCTCGGGCACGGCGGTGGGCAGACGCGGCACAGCTGGGACCGCGCCGGGCATGAACTGGCCGAGGCCGGCTATCATGTCATCAACTACGATCTGCTGGGCCACGGTGAGAGCGACTGGGAGCCTGATGGCGATTATTCCTATGCCCGCCGTGCTGCTGACCTCACGGCCATCGCAGCGCGGGCGCGGGGACCATTCGCGTTCGTCGGTGCTTCCCTGGGGGGACTTTCGTCGATGGCGGCGGCAAGCCTTGGGACGATGCCGGCAGCGATGGTGCTGGTGGACGTGGTGGTGCGTCTGTCCGAATCCGGGGTGGACCGCATCGTCGAGTTCATGTCGGCCAATCCGCGTGGTTTCGGTTCGCTTGAGGAAGTTGCAGATGCGATCGCGGCTTATTATCCGGACAGGAAACGCCCGGCGCGGCTCGATGGCTTGCGCAAGAACCTGCGCGAGAGTTCCGATGGGCGGTTCTACTGGCACTGGGACCCGAAGTTCCTGATCGGAGGGCGGCCTCACGGCGCACTCGAAGACCTGATCGAGAACGCGGGCTGGACCGCGACTGTGCCGACATTGCTGGTCCGCGGCATGAAGTCGGACATCGTTACCGACGAAGGCGTGGCGCATCTCGCAGAACGGATTGCGCGGCTCGAGGTCGTCGACATTGGCGGCGCGGGACACATGGTTGCCGGCGATCGCAACGACCTTTTCAACGAGGCGGTCATCGGCTTTCTGGCGCGTGTGATGCCGCCTGTGACGGGCGAAGCGCTGCGCGAGCCGGGATGATTGCTTGTCCCCGCGCGAGGCAGCGCCTAGATGGGAAGCATGTCCGGAGAAATTCTCGATAACCGTGGTCGCGGTTCCGCCGGTTGGTCATGGCCATCCATCCATCCCGAAGGGCGCAAGTTCGGCCTGATCGCTGCTGCGTTGAGCGCGGGCGCCGCCTTCATGGCGTGGGAGACCATCGCCTGGCCGCTCGCCTTTCTGACGCTGGGCGTGCTGGCCTTCTTCCGCGATCCCGTGCGCGTTACGCCGCGGGACGACAGGTTCGTCGTATCGCCCGCCGACGGTCTGATCACGCTGATCCAGAAGGTGCCGCCGCCGCGCGAACTGTGCGCCGACGATGGTTCTGGCGTCCGCGGCATGAACCCCGAGCCGGTCACCCGCGTGTCGATCTTCATGTCGGTATTCGACGTGCACATCAACCGCACCCCGATCGCCGGGACGATTCGCCGTGTCGTCTATATTCCCGGCAAGTTCGTGAACGCCGACCTCGACAAGGCGAGCGACGAGAACGAACGCCAGCACTTCCTCGTCGAACGTGGTGATGGCGTACAGATCGGCTTTACGCAGATCGCAGGGCTTGTAGCGCGCCGCATCGTGCCGTTCGTCAAGGGTGGAGACATCGTGGCGGTGGGGCAGCGCGTGGGACTTATCCGTTTCGGCAGCCGTGTTGACGTCTATCTGCCTGCCGGGACCGAGCCGAAGGTGCTCATGGGCCAGAAGTGCGTCGCCGGGGAGACGATCCTTGCCGAGATCGGTGAAGCTCCGATGATCGAAGGCATCGGCCAATGATCGACGAGGGCAGGGCGGCTCGCCTCCGTCGCGGGCGCCTGCCCGGGGGGCTGACGTTGCGGGCGATGGCCCCGAATGCGATTACCACTGCCGCGCTTTGCTCGGGCCTGACCGGGATACGGTTCGCGGTTACTGCAGCGTCCGGCACCGATCCGGTGCAGGTGGCCGAGGATTGGCGCAAGGCAGTTGCTGCCGTCATCATCGCAGGCCTGCTCGACGGCATCGATGGCCGCATCGCCCGCCTGCTGAAGGCGCAGTCGCGCTTTGGCGCGGAGCTCGACAGTCTGGCGGACAACGTCTCGTTCGGCGTAGCGCCTGCTCTCATCCTGTTCCTGTGGTCTCTGCAGGAGGCGCCCCGCGTCGGCTGGTTTGCAGCACTTGCGGTAGCGATCGCTTGCGCGCTTCGGCTTGCCCGATTCAACGCGCGCATCGACATGGAGGAACAACCCCACAAGTCGGCAGGTTTCCTGACAGGTGTACCTGCGCCGGTTGGGGCGGGGCTGGCGTTTCTGCCGCTCTACCTCTGGATCGCAACGGACAACCCGATGTTCCGCGAACCCTTGCTGGTCGGGCCGTGGCTCGTTCTGGTGGCATTCCTGATGATTTCCAACATCGCTACGCTGAGCTGGTCGTCACTCCGACCCCGTCGCAGCGTACGGCTGGAACTGATTGCACTGTTTGGTCTGGTGATTGCGGCGCTGCTGAGCGAGCCTTGGCTGACCCTGTCGGGGATCTGCATCGTCTATTTGCTGCTGATCCCCGTAGGCGTGGTGCGCTACGCGAGAGTCAGGCGGCAGCGCGCCGCGAGCGTGCGGAGCGAACCGCATCCGCCTGCTTGAACGGGCGGCGCGGCGTGCGACGGAGCTGAGGCGCGGCGAAAGCCCGGGGCGCGTCGGCTTCGTGGCTGGTGACATGGACGAGAAATTCGCGGTCACGCTCCAGCGAGCGGTATTCTGCCAGAAGAGCAGTGATCTGCCCTTTTCGCCCCTGCATCGTCACGAAGACCGCGCCCACGGCGAAGGTGGCTGCAGCTGCGAAGACGAGTGTGCAAACAAGAGCGAGCATTGGACCATTCCCTGCGTTCTGCCAGATCCACCTGGTTAAGAATCCATTTACGATTCACCTGTGGATAACCTGTGGATTGAGCTATCGTTCCTGACTGTCCGATGACTGATTCGGTTATGGAGCTAATGTTCCTGTTTTGTTCCGATCCGTCAAGCTGGAACAGGCGTGCCAACAGCCAAATTGCTGCCAAACGACCCATATCCTTGATTTGAAGCGGATATTTATTGCAGCGTGATCGGATTAATCTCGATCAAGCACGGCGTTCGCCTAGGGACCAGCGGCGCGATTCAATGCTGGATTTTCCCGCATTCCTCATCTATCGGCGGCGCGTTCGCATGAATCCGTTCGGCATGGTGCTGACGGAATAGGGTGAACAATCCACACGGGATGCACTTTCACCGGTGCCGCCAGCGGGAGCTCCGCAGCGGTTCCAGCGTCCCGGAGGCACAACCGGAAAGGAATTACCCATGGCGGCACCAGTCGTCACGATGCATCAGCTTATCGAAGCCGGGGCCCACTTCGGCCACCAGACCCACCGTTGGAACCCGCGGATGAAGCCGTACATCTTCGGCGCCCGCAACGGCATCCACATCCTTGACCTGTCGCAGACCGTTCCCCTGTTTGCCCGTGCGCTCGAGTTTATCTCGGCGACGGTCCAGGCTGGCGGAAAGGTCCTGTTCGTTGGCACCAAGCGCCAGGCGCAGGAGCCGATCGCCCAGGCTGCGCGCGCTGCCGGTCAGCACTACGTCAACCACCGCTGGCTGGGCGGCATGCTCACCAACTGGAAGACCATCTCGGGCTCGATCAAGCGCTTTAAGGCTCTTGAAGAGCAGCTCGCTGGCGATACTGCCGGTCTGACCAAGAAGGAAGTCCTTCAGCTGACCCGCGAGCGTGACAAGCTCGAGCTGTCGCTGGGCGGCATCCGCGACATGGGCGGCATTCCGGACGTGATGTTCGTGATCGACGCCAACAAGGAAGAGCTGGCGATCAAGGAAGCGAACGTCCTCGGTATCCCGGTCGTCGCGATTCTCGATTCGAACGTCTCGCCCGATGGCATCGCATTCCCGGTTCCGGCAAACGACGACGCAAGCCGCGCCATCCGCCTTTACTGCGAAGCCGTTGCTGCTGCTGCCACCAAGGGTGGCCGTGACGCGGCGATCGCTTCGGGTGCCGACCTTGGCGCCATGGCCGAGCCGCTGGCAGAAGAAGCCACGGCTGAAGCCTGATCCGGATTTTCGTGTGGCGGCCTTGCCTTGCAATGGCGGGCCGTCACCGAACTGACCCGGGTACGATTTACGAGCCGCGGCAGTGCTGCGGCTTCCTGTGTTTTCAAGATAAAGGATCAACGCAATGGCTTACACCGCCGCTGACGTGAAGAACCTGCGCGAGCGCACCGGCGCCGGCATGATGGATTGCAAGAAGGCTCTCGACGAGGCCGGCGGCGATTTTGAAGCCGCCGTTGACGCACTGCGCGCCAAGGGTCTGGCCGCTGCTGCCAAGAAGTCGAGCCGCACCGCCGCCGAAGGGCTTGTCGGCGTTGCCGTTTCGGGCACGAAGGGCGTTGCCGTCGAAGTGAACTCGGAAACCGACTTCGTCGCCAAGAACGACCAGTTCCAGGACTTTGTCCGCAAGGCGACCGAAGTTGCGCTGAACACCGGCGCTTCGGACGTCGAGACGCTGAAGGCCGCAGCCTATCCGGACGGCGGTTCGGTTGCTGACAAGCTGACCAACAACGTCGCCACCATCGGCGAAAATCAGCAGCTGCGTCGCATCAAGCATGTCGAAGTCTCGAACGGCGTCGTCGTGCCCTACATGCACAATGCGGCCGCCACCAACCTTGGCAAGATCGGCGTGCTCGTCGCGCTCGAATCGGATGCTGCTGCCGACAAGCTCGAGGCGCTCGGCAAGCAGATCGCGATGCACATCGCTGCTGCCTTCCCGCAGGCCCTCACCGCCGACCAGCTCGACGCCGAGCTGATCGCGCGCGAGCGCAAGATCGCGGCAGAGAAGGCTGCCGAGAGCGGCAAGCCGGCGGAAGTCCAGGCCAAGATGGTGGACGGTGCCGTCGCCAAGTACGCCAAGGAAAACGCACTGCTGTCGCAGATCTTCGTGATGGACAACAAGTCGACCATCCAGCAGGTCGTCGACGCCGCTGGCAAGGAAGCCGGCACGAAGATCGTGCTGAAGGACTATGTCCGCTTCCAGCTCGGCGAAGGCATCGAGAAGGAAGAGACCGACTTCGCTGCCGAAGTGGCTGCTGCCGCCGGCATCAAGTAAGTCTGCGTTGAACAATCCCCGCATTGACGGGCCGGATATCTGGCCCGTCGGTGCGGGGATTGTTATGCCTGCGCCCTTGGCAGGCCCCTTCACAGGGCTATAAGGGCGGCCACTTCCCTTTGGTTACGAGTGCATCCGATCCATGAGTGTCCCCAGCTACAAGCGCATTCTTCTGAAGCTCTCGGGCGAAGTGCTGATGGGGGAACAGCAGTTCGGGATCGACACGGGCTACGTCGCCCGCGTGGCGCAGGAAGTGAAGGACGCGCGCGACAGCGGCCTCGAGATATGCCTGGTCATCGGTGGCGGCAACATCTTCCGCGGCATGGCCGGAGCTGCCAAGGGCATGGATCGGGCGCAGGCCGACTACATGGGCATGCTGGCTACGGTGATGAACGCGCTGGCGATGCAGTCGGCGCTGGAACAGCTTGGCGTCCCGACCCGCGTGCAATCAGCGATCGAGATGGACAAGGTGTGCGAGCCGGTGATCCGTCGTCGTGCCGAGCGTCACCTGGAAAAGGGCCGCATCGTGATTTTCGCAGCCGGCGTAGGCGCACCCTATTTCACCACTGACTCCGGCGCTGCGCTGCGCGCTGCCGAAATGAAGTGCGACGCCTTGCTCAAGGGGACCAGCGTGGACGGCGTCTATGATGCTGACCCGAAGAAGGATGCCACCGCAAAGCGTTATGAAACCGTGGATTATGACACGGTGCTGGCAGACAACCTGAAGGTCATGGACGCAAGCGCAGTGGCGCTGTGCCGTGACAACAACATTCCGATCGTCGTCTTTTCGATCCGCGAGCGCGGCAATCTTGCCCGCGTGCTTGCGGGCGAGGGGACGCAGACGATCGTCAAGCAAGGAGCCTGAGCCATGGCAAAGTACGACAAGGCCGATCTCGAACGCCGCATGAAGGGCGCTGTTGAATCGCTCAAGGGCGATCTTTCCGGCCTGCGCACCGGTCGCGCCAATACCGCGCTGCTCGATCCGATCATGGTCGAGGTTTACGGCAGCCACATGCCGCTCAGCCAGGTGGCCAGCGTCTCCGCGCCGGAACCGCGCATGCTTTCGGTACAGGTGTGGGACAAGTCGAACGTGACTCCGGTCGAGAAGGCAATCCGCTCGGCAGGCCTGGGCCTTAATCCGATCAGTGATGGACAGACCCTGCGCCTCCCGATCCCGGACCTCACCGAGGAGCGCCGCAAGGAACTGGCCAAGCTTGCGAGCAAGTATGCCGAGAACGCCCGCATCGCGATCCGTAATGTGCGCCGCGATGGCATGGATGCTCTCAAGGCCGACGAGAACAAGAAGGAAATCTCGGAAGATGAGCGCAAGCGCGCCGAGACCGACCTGCAGAAGCTGACCGACGATATCATCAAGCAGGCCGATGAAGCGGCCGTGGCCAAGGAAAAGGAAATCCTCGGCAAGTGACGGCGGTCCCCGCCTCGACGGGCGGCAGCGCGTCCCATGGCGCGCGGCACGTCGCGATCATCATGGACGGCAATGGCCGGTGGGCGAAGAAGCGGATGATGCCGCGCGCCTTCGGCCACAAGCGCGGTGTAGACACGGTGCGCGACATTGCCCGCGCCGCGCGCGACATGGGGCTTGAGGCGCTGACGCTCTATGCTTTCTCGTCGGAGAACTGGAAGCGTCCGGCAGACGAGATTGCCGACCTGATGGGGCTGTTGCGGACATTCATCCGCAATGACTTGGCGGAACTCGTTGGCAACAAAACGCGACTGAAGATCATCGGCGATTATCAGGCGCTTGCGCCCGATATCGTGGAATTGATCGAAGATGCGATGGCGCGGACGGCGGGCAACACCGGCACGACGCTGGCAATCGCGCTGAATTACGGCTCGCAACAGGAAATTGCCCGGGCGGCGGCCAAGGCCGCAGCCAAGGGGCCGGTCACGCCCGAAGCTATCGAGGCGGAACTGGACACCGCGTGCCTGCCACCCCTTGACCTGCTGATCCGGACTTCGGGCGAGGTTCGCCTTTCGAACTTCCTGCTGTGGCAGGCGGCCTATGCCGAGATGTGGTTCACGGACGTGCTCTGGCCGGACTTTACCGCGGCGCACCTGCGGGAGGCACTTGAGCAGTTCGGATCGCGCGAGAGGCGCTTCGGTGGACGCTGAACCCCAAGTCGCACCGAGCGCGGCAGAAGCTCCCAGAAAATCCGATCTCGGCGTGCGTGTTGCTTCCGCTGTGGTGATGCTCACGATCGCCGGTGCCGCCTTCTGGGCGGGCGGTCTGTGGCTGGACCTGTTCGTGGCCGTCGTGGCTTTCGGTGTATTCGTGGAGTACGTGCGACTGGTCGGCAAGATCGCTGACAATGCAGCGCGCCTCTCTTCCATGGTGATCTTCGGTGCGGTCTACGTCGGCTGGGGCGGGCTTGCCCTTGCCGTCATGCCTGAGCCGTTGATGCTGGCGGTGCTGGGCCTGGTGATCTGCACCGATACGGGTGCCTACTTCACCGGCCGTTCGCTCGGCGGGCCGAAGATCGCTCCCAGGATCAGCCCATCAAAGACATGGTCCGGGCTGCTCGGAGGTATGGCGGCAGCAGGCATCTGGGCGTCGTTAGTGGTGCTTTCCGCAAGCTATCTCGTCTCTGCTATCGGGCCCACGGGGCCAAGCGTGGCGGCGGCGCTGGAAGTCGCCAACCTTGGCATGGCTGCCATCGCGGGCGCGGTGCTGGCCGTTTTTGCCCAAGTCGGAGACTTCTACGAATCGTGGTTGAAGCGCCGGGCAGGGGTGAAGGATTCATCGCGGCTGATTCCAGGACACGGTGGTCTGTTCGACAGGGTTGACGGACTGCTCCCGGTTGCCATCATCGTCGGCACGGCTTGGGCCGCAACGCAGGCAGGACTTTAGAGGCAGATGGCGCGCTCCATTTCCGTTCTGGGCGCAACCGGCTCGATCGGTGCCTCCACGCTCGACCTGATCAGACGCAATCGCAATGACTGGCGTGTCATTGCCTTGACCGCCAATGGTGACGCCGAGGGTCTGGCCAGGCTGGCCCGCGAGTTCGGCGCTGAAGTTGCGGTGGTGGCCGATGAGGGCGCGCTGCCTGCCCTCCGCGAAGCCCTTGCGGGGACCAGCATCCACGCAGCAGCGGGATCGGCAGCCCTGATCGAGGCCGCCTCGCGTGGGGCTGACATCACCGTGGCGGCGATTGTTGGATGCGCCGGGCTTGCCCCGACGATGGCGGCAATCGAGCGCGGCGGTGTGATCGCCTTGGCCAACAAGGAAGCGCTGGTTTCCGCAGGAGACGTGATGACTGCGGCCGTCGCGCGGCACGGCGCAACGTTGCTTCCGGTCGATTCCGAGCACAATGCCATCTTTCAGTGCCTGGCTGGCAATAGCCTTGAGCACGTCCACGCGATCACGCTGACGGCGAGTGGCGGGCCTTTCCGCGATTGGACGTTGGAACAGTTGCAGCGCGCAACCCCGGCAGAAGCGGTCAAGCATCCCAACTGGTCGATGGGCGCCAAGATCAGCGTGGATTCCGCCACGATGATGAACAAAGGCCTCGAGTTCATCGAGGCGTTCCATCTGTTCCCCGTCGGGGTGGAGCGCCTGCGCATCATCGTCCACCCGCAATCGATCGTGCATTCGATGGTCGAATATCGCGACGGATCGACTCTCGCCCAGCTTGGCCCCTCGGACATGCGGGTGCCGATTGCTTCGGCGCTCGCCTGGCCCGAGCGGATGGACACACCCTGTGCTCCGCTCGATCTCGCCGCCATTGGACAACTGACTTTCCGCGCGCCGGACGAGATCCGCTTTCCGGCTACGCGCCTTGCCCGCAACGCCGTGATCGAAGGTGGCGCGGCCCCTGCCACTATGAACGCGGCCAACGAGATCGCCGTGGCAGCGTTTCTGGATGGTCAGATTGCATTCACCCGGATCGTGCAATCGGTTGAGGATGTGCTTTCGCGCAGCGCCATGCCGGCGCCCACCTGCCTTGACGATGTCATCGCAATCGATGCCGAGGCGCGGGCAAGGGCGCGCGAACTGATGGAACCCGTACGCTGATGTCGCCGATGGAAAGCCCTGGAATTCTCGTCACTTTGCTCGGTTTCGTGCTGGTGCTGGGGCCTTTGGTGTTCATCCACGAACTGGGCCATTACCTTGTTGGCCGCTGGTTCGGGGTAAAGGCCGACGTCTTCTCCATAGGATTCGGCAAGGAAATTGCGGGCTGGACCGACAAGCGCGGCACGCGATGGAAGCTCTCTGCCCTGCCGCTGGGCGGCTATGTCCAGTTCGCCGGGGACATGAATGCGGCGAGCCAGCCCAGCCCCGAATGGCTTGCTCTCCCGGCCGAGGAACGCAATCGCACCTTCCAGGCGAAGCCGCTGTGGCAACGGGCGCTGATCGTGCTGGCGGGGCCGGTTACAAACCTTCTGTTCGCGGTGCTGATCCTGGCCGGGTTTACCCTCGCCTACGGCAAATCGGTCGTTCCTCCTGTGGTGGGCGAAGTTCAGGCGGGTTCCGTTGCTGAGCGTGCAGGGGTGAAGGTAGGCGACCGCGTGGTTTCCATCCGAGGTCGTGCGATCGAGTCTTTCCTCGATATCCGTCTCGAGGTTGGCCAGAATCCGGGGGAACCACTCGATCTGGTCGTGTTGCGGGAAGGTCGCCAGATTGACGTGCCAGTCAGCGCCGCTGTGAAGGTCGAAAGCGACCGGTTCGGCAATACGCAGAAGATCGGCTTTCTTGGCATCGGTCCCAAGAGTTACGAGATCGTCAGGGTCGGGCCAGTTGAGGCGGTAGTGGACGGCGTCAGGCAAACCGGCAACATCATCGCGATGATGGTCAACGGCATTGGCCAGATTGTCATGGGCAAACGCGAGGTCAAGGAACTCGGCGGACCGATCAAGATTGCCAAATATTCGGGTGAGCAGCTGGTTTCCGGTTGGCAATCGTTCGTCGGCTTCGTGGCACTTATCTCGATTAACTTGGGGTTCATTAACCTCCTGCCAATTCCGGTTCTCGACGGGGGCCACCTCGCTTTCTACGCGGCCGAGGCAATCCGCCGGAAGCCGGTTGGCCAGCGCGGGCAGGAGTGGGCATTCCGCACCGGCCTGGCGTTCGTCATGGCATTGATGCTGTTCGTCACGATCAACGACGTGGCGTCGCTCAAGCTGTTTGGAGGGTGAGGCGAGTTTGACTGCGTCCGGTGCGGGGACGCGTGGTATTCGGCGGTCAGGGGTGGCAGGCGGATTTCCACATAATGTCTTTCCACAGAAATGCGGGGCAATGTTTGCTTGATTGGCCTTGTGGCATCGGGCAGAGGGCTACATTGCTTGCCGTGGCCGGACTTCCTCGGGGGCGTCCTGCTGCCACTTTATTACGGGATGGCGCTTGGTGATGATTGGACGTAACGCGGGCCGGGCAGAGAATCGGAACGCCAGGACTTCCCCGCTGTGCGCAGGCCTTCTGGCCACCAGCGCCTTGGTGGCTGTTCCAGGAATTGCCTCGGCGCAGGCCGTGGCTCCTGTTTCGCAACCTGCAGCCCCGGCTCCGGTGGTGCAGGCGCCGGTACCTGCCGGAGACGTCATTCGCACTGTGACTGTGCAGGGCTCGCAGCGCCTTGAGCCGGACACGATCCTTTCGTACATCCGCCTGCGTCCGGGCCAGACATATACGCAGGCGCTGGGTGACCAGGCGCTGAAGGACCTTTACGCGACTGAACTCTTCGCCGACGTCTCGATCCGCAACAACGGCGGTGACGTTGTGGTTCAGGTCAAGGAAAACCCGGTCATCAACCGCATCATCCTTGAAGGCAACAAGCGCCTCAAGGAAGACAAGATCCTCCCCGAGATCAAGTTGGCGGCTCGCCAGATCTTCACGCGATCAAAGGTCCGGGCCGACGTTGCGCGCATCATCGAACTCTACAAGCGGCAGGGCCGCTTTGCCGCGACGGTCGAGCCGAAGATGGTCATGCTTGACCAGAACCGCGTCGACATCGTGTTCGAGATCAGCGAGGGGCCGAAGTCCAAGGTTCGTCAGATCAACATTATCGGCAACGAGAAGTTTTCGGACGGGAAGCTTCGCGGCGAGATGGTGACCAAGCAGGCGCGTTTCTTCCGCCTGTTCTCCTCGGGCACCAGCTACGACCCCGACCGTCTGGCCTTCGATCAGCAGAAGCTGCGCCAGTTCTATCTGACCGAAGGCTATGCCGACTTCCGCGTGGTTTCGGCCGTGGCCGAACTGACTCCGGACAAGCGTGACTTCATCATCACCTACGTGGTGGAGGAAGGCGATCGCTACAAGTTCGGCGACGTGAAGGTTGACAGCCAGCTGCGCGATTTCGACAGCGATGCGATGTCCAAGCGCCTGCCGATCAAGGCGGGTGACTGGTACAACGCCAAGATGGTCGAGGACCAGGTCGACGCGTTGACCGAAACCGCAGGCGCGTTCGGCTATGCCTTTGCCGACGTCCGCCCGGACTTTTCGCGCAACAAGGATGACCTGACGATGTCGGTCACCTTCCGCATTGCCGAAGCGCCTCGCGTCTATGTCGAAAGGGTCGACGTCAACGGCAATACGCTGACGCAGGACAAGGTCGTGCGCCGCGAGTTCCGTCTAGCCGAGGGCGATGCGTTCAACACGTTCCAGGTCAAGCGTTCGACCAACCGCATCAAGTCGCTGGGCTACTTCCAGGAAAAGTTCGAGATCGAGCAGAAGCCGGGCAGCGCGCCCGACCGCATCGTGCTTGAAGCTAACGTGGAAGAGCGGCCCACCGGCGAACTTCAGCTCTCTGCCGGTTTCTCAAGCCTCGAGAGCTTCATTTTCCAAGGGTCGATCCGCCAGAACAACTTCCGCGGTCGTGGCCAGACGATTGGCCTCTCGGTCGACTACTCGCGCTTTACCCGTTCGGTCCAGGTGAGCTTCACGGAACCGTACCTGTTCGACAAAAACATCTCGATGGGTGTCGACGTCTACCGCCGTGACTTGAACAGCTTCAACCAGTTCAACTCGAACCGCAACACGACCTACAAGCAGGCAACCACGGGCTTTTCGGCGCGTATCGGCGTGCCGCTGTCGGAGTACATGTCGCTGATAGGGCGCTACACGTTCAATCTCGATGACGTCACTCTGGACCAGAGCACGTTCTATGTGAACGGCCAGTGCAGCATTCTGCTGGCAGGGCGTTACCTGTGCGATGCCATCGGCAAGCGGACAAGCTCCATTCTTGGCGCTTCGCTGGTCTACGACACGCTGGATAACCGCCTGCGTCCGAGCCGGGGCACGCAGTTCGTCGTCGGCGCCGACGTTGCCGGGCTGGGCGGTTCGGTCCGCTACGCACGCATTACTGCCAACGCAGCCAAGTTCTGGCCCGTGGGTGGGGGATTCATCTTCTCCGTCCGCGCCGAAGGTGGCGCGATCAAGGCGCTTTCGAGCCGTTCCAGCGATCCCACCATCGACGACGTGCGCCTGACGGACCGCTTCTTCCTGGGCGAACCCCAGATCCGCGGCTTCGACATTCGCGGTGTCGGACCCCGCGTCCTGCGCAAGTTCCTGACGATCGATACCAACAACGACAACATTCCCGACACGGCATCGACTGACCGCAACCAGTGGGTCGATGACGCTCTGGGCGGCAAGTATTATTACCTGACCCGCGCCGAGCTTGAGATTCCGCTGGGATCGGGCGCACGCGAACTCGGTCTGCGTCCGTCGATCTATGTCGACGCCGGCGCGGTCTGGGGCATTGCCAACCCGCTCACGCAGAACCCGAACAACGTCGTCTATTACACTGACGCGCTGACCGGGAAGATCACGAACAGCCCGACCGCATCGGATGGTACGGCAAACACTGCCACGCGTTATGTCGAAGAGTACGTTGGCGATACGCTGTCGCCGCGCGTCTCCGTCGGCATCGGCGTGAACTGGAATTCGCCGTTCGGCCCGTTCCGCCTCGATTTCGCCAAGGTTCTCAAGAAGGCCAATGGCGACGACCCCAAGACTTTCACTTTCAACGTGGGAACCCAGTTCTGATGAAAATCCGTTACGCTTCCGCGCTTCTCGCGGGCCTCGCTGTTCTTTCCGTTTCGCCGACCGCTGCCGTGGCACAGGCCACCTCGGGCACGGTCACGCCCGGTATCGCCATCGCCAATCCGTCGGCGGTTGTCGCCGCTTCTGCTGCCTATCAGACCGCCCAGCAGCAGCGTCCGACGACCTACAAGCCGCAAATCGACCAGGCCAATGCACGCAAGGGCCAGATCGAAGCGCAGCTCAAGCCTCTGATCGACAAGCTTCAGGCGGATTCGAAGGCGGCCAACCCCAACCGTGCGGCGCTTCAGGCCCAGTACGAGCAGATCCAGCAGATCGAACAGGCCGGCCAGGCAGAGATCCAGAAGATCCTCGAGCCGCTGAACCTTTCGCAGCAGTACGTGCTCGAGCAGATCGGCGACAAGCTTGACGCTGCCACCCAGGCCGCGATGGACAAAAAGAAGATCACGCTGGTGATCGATTCGCAGTCGGTCATCAAGGCTGGCCAGGTCTACAATCTCAACCAGGACATCCTGACCGAGCTCAACAAGGCCATTCCTTCGGCACAGCTGGTGCCGCCGGCTGGCTGGATGCCGCGCGCGCAGCGTGAGCAGCAGGCTCAGGCTCAGGCCGCACAGCAGCCGGCTACCGCCGCGCAGCCTGCGAAGAAGGCACCCGAAGGCCGCTGAGGTCTTCGGTTTGGGGGCCGGGTAATGTCCGAGGATCAGAACGCGCCGCAGGGCGTGATCACCGACTATGACGTGCGCAAGGTTATGGCGGCGCTTCCGCACCGCTATCCGCTCTTGCTGGTCGATCGTGTCGCTTCGCTCACCCTGAACGAGCGTATCCACGCGGTTAAGGCCGTGTCGATGAACGAGCAGTTCTTCCAGGGGCATTTCCCCGGACGCCCGATCATGCCCGGCGTCCTCCAGATCGAGGCGCTGGCCCAGGCGGCTGGCGTGCTCGCGGTGGAATCGCTCGGCCTCGCAGGTTCCGGCAAGCTGGTCTACTTCATGGCGATCGAGGAGGCCAAGTTCCGCAATCCCGTGGAGCCCGGCGTCCTGCTCGACCTGCATGTCGAGTTCACCCAGAAGCGTTCGCGCGTGTGCAAGTTCGCTGGCAAGGCGATGGTCGGTGACAAGGTGACCTGCGAGGTCAGCTTTACCGCGATGATCGCAGACAGCTGAGGCTGCAGCCGCTGGACAACCTTGCGGCTTTCCGCTAGGCGCGCGCCCTTACAGATTCTAGCGGCCGGTCGGAACCGGCTGCGCACCGGAGCAAGACCCATGAAGACTGGCATTCACCCCGACTACCACATGATCAAGGTGCAGATGACCGACGGCACCGTTTTCGAGACTCGCTCCACCTGGGGCAAGGAAGGCGACACGCTCGCTCTCGAAATCGACCCGACCTCGCACCCGGCATGGACTGGTGGTACGCGCCAGCTGGACCAGGGTGGCCGCGTTGCCCAGTTCAACAAGCGCTTTGGTGGACTTTCGCTCAAGCGCTGAGCGCTGGCGACAGGACATTGACGGGAAGGGCGGCTTCGGTCGCCCTTTTCTTTTGCGTGAACGGTTTGCCATGGCATATTGCTATCACCGATAGCCGTCCTAAAGATCAGGCCATGACGCTGACCAATTCCCTCGAGAGCCGCCTCGGCTATCAGCTCCGCCGCGCATCCGCCGTGATGATGGCAGACCTGGGGCGCGAGCTTTCCGATCTTGACCTGCGTCCGGCCGAAGTGACGACGCTGTTGGTCATCGCCGAAAATCCCGACTGTTCGCAGACCGAGGTCGGGCAAGTGCTGGCGATCAAGCGGGCCAACATGGTTCCGATCATATCCCGGCTGATGGAACGAGGCCTGGTCGAACGTCGGCGTCTGGATGGGCGCAGTCACGCACTGACGTTGACGGACGCTGGCCGCAGGATGGCAGACGATGCCGTGGCGCGGATCGACAAGCATGAAACCCGATTTACCGCCTTGCTTGGGGATGCGGACACGGGCGTTCTGTTTCGGTGCCTTCCGACCATCCGAAGCGCGCGGAGTGGTGAAGAGGAAAGCTGACCGTCAGACCCAGGGTCTTTCACGATACCATTTGGTTATCACGTACTTGAGGCCCTTGCGCACCTTCATGGCATGGTGAAGCGTGGCCGGGTTCACCGAACCATCGGGACGACGATTGTTCCAGCACACCAGCTTGCCTTTTTCGGGCTGGATGATCTTGTCGATCACTTTGAACCGCGTTGCACCGCCCGCCTCGACATCGTTGAGATAGACCATGAAGGTCCACGTGCGCTGACCTGCTAAGTGGCAATATCGCTGGAAGTCTGCGCCATGCGGATCGAAGTAATCCGTGTGCGATTTGAATTCCTGCCCCGGTTCGTACCGCTGACCCTGAATGGGTTCGCCGAACTGTCGATCAATTCCCGAGATTGCCGAGATCTTTTCGTCCAGCGCAACGATCTCCGGCTCCTGCATCGGCAGATCGCAGGTTTCGCTCGTCCGGAAATAGTGGTCACCGTTGGCATCTGCGATTGTGGAAGGCCGGCGGTCACGATCGATCCTAGCGATGAGCGAAGCGCATTCCCGATCGCTCAGAAATCCGCGCAGCATGAACATCTCGAGTCTGGGCGTTGGCACGCGCATCATTCCCGGCAAGGTCAGCAAGCGGTCGGCAGAAGCTTCATTGGCGGGCGTCATCGCCAGTTCTCTACTCCAGCGACATGCCAGACTGCAACTTGAAGCCTCTGGTGTCTTGGTCGTAAAACCGTCACGTTTCTGCCGCATGCGAGCTACCGTGCCCTGTCAGAGTCCATCCTGCGCTGTCCGCAACGGCTTCTCGTTGGTCGAGATGATGGTGGTCCTGCTCGTGATGGGGCTGCTGGCGACCGCTGCAGTGCTGACGATCCCCGGCGATGGGCGCAAACTTCGCGACGAGGCCGAGCGCTTTGCAGCGCGAACGCTCGCGGCGCGGGACGAGGCCATTGTCGGCGCGCGACCTGTATCGCTGGTAGTGAGCGAGAGGGGATACTACTTCGAAGGGCGCCGCGAAGGTCGTTGGGAGCCCTTGCCGGGCCGGGGCTTTGAACTTACGGGGTGGAATGCCGAGACCATTGTCGACGGCCAGCGGCAACGCATCGTTTTCGATTCGCTGGGGCTTGCCAGCAGCGAAGCCCTTATCCGCTTGCGGCGTGCTGAAACGGCGCTTTCAATCCACCTGCGCCGAGACGGGAGCGTGATCGTCGATGGCGGTTGAGCGCAACGGCTTCACCTTGCTCGAACTGCTCGTTGCACTTGCCGTGTTTGCGATCGCGGCGCTTGCCCTGCTGCAGATGGAAGGCGCAAGTATCTCCCGCACCGCAGATCTGGACCAGCGCCTGCTTCGAGAAATCGTGGCGCAGAACATGGCGGCCGAGATACTGACCGATCCAGCGCCGCCGCCGGTTGGATCGGCTTCGGGCACCATAGAGAATGCGGGACGCCGCTTCCAGTGGACCCGCACCGTCGAGATGCAGCAAGATTACGGCGTGTTGCGCATTGCTCTGTCGGTCCGCGAGACGACTCCGGGCGCGCAGAGCCAGGCTTTCACTCTCGATTTCACCAGGCTGCCGGGAGCATGAGGCAGGAACCCTCGCCCAACGGCTTCACCTTGGTGGAGATGCTGGTGGCGCTTGCCCTGTTCGCGGTGATCGCGGTCGGCGCACTGGGGCTGCTGCGGTTCTCGGTGGACGCGGAGCTTGCGAGCCGGGACAAGACGGAAAGCATTGCTAGCCAGCGGCGGTTCCTGTCAGTTTGGACAGCGGATCTGGCTCAGGCGGTGCCGCGCCCTTCGCGTGACGCGTCCGGCACGAGCCGTCCGGCCTTCGAAGCCAATACCGATGGCGTGATGATCCGTTTTACCCGGAGCGGCTGGGACAATGTCGATGGCGCGCCGCGTCCGGGCTTGCAGAAGGTCGAGTACCGAATCACCGCAGGAGCACTGGTTCGCGCAGGCTATCCCTTTCCCGATGGCTCTGTCGCAGAAGCCGGAGCGGATGTTCTCTCCCTCAGCGCGCCGGCCACGGTGCGTTTCCGGGCGAAAGACGGCAATTGGCGCGATCGCTGGGACCCGCAACTGTCGACCGAACTGCCCGTGGCGATCGAGCTGCTGATTCCGCAAAAGGGCGTGCCGCCGTTGCGGGTGGTCTCCCTTGTCGGGGTGAACTATCAGTGAGGCCGGATGACCCTCGCGAGCGTGGCGCAGCGTTGCTCTCCGTCCTGCTGCTGGTCGCCGTGATGGCAGTCATTGCGGCGTTGATGCTCGACCGTCTCAATCTGGCCACGCGCCTTGCCGCCAATGGCCAGGCCATGACGCAAGCGAGGCTCTATGCGACTAGCGCCGAGACGCTGGCGATGGCGCGGATCAAGGCGCTGGTCGAAACCTCCCAGGAAAGGACGGTAGATCGCAGCGGTCTGCTCGGTCGAGACTTTCCGCTGCCCTTGCCGCGCGGCACCGTGATGGCGCGCGTTGATGATGCGGGGAACTGCTTCAATCTCAATTCGCTCGTCGAAGCCGATGTGCAAGGCGCCTTGCGCCTCAGGCTGGTCGGGCTGGGCCAGATGCGTGCATTGATGAAGGGTCTGGCCATTCCCGAAGCGGAAGCGGCCATCATAAGCGATTCGATTGCCGATTGGATCGACAGTGATAATGCGCCGGCTCCAAATGGTGCCGAGGACGACAGCTATCAGGGCCGTGCCGTCCCCTACCGCACGGCCGGCCGGTTGATCAGCGACGTCAGCGAGATTCGCGCGGTGCGGGGGATGACGCCGCAATTCTATGAGCGTTTGCGCCCATGGCTCTGTGCCTTGCCCGGGGCGGACCTGTCGCCAATCAACGTCAACACGCTGCGCCCGGATCAGGCCCTCCTGCTGACGATGATCGCACCCCAGGCCATTCCCGCGCAGCGCGCCCGCGCCATGTTGGCGGTACGACCTGCGCTTGGCTGGAAAAGTCCCGATGAGGCCTTGCGTGGCGTGGGAGGGGAGGGCGCTGCCGTTCCTCTCAACCAGTTGCAGGTGCGCAGCCGCTGGTTCCTGCTTACGCAGACAGTGACGGTCGATTCGGTCAGCGTGGAGGAGCAGGCATTGATCGATGTCGGCGTGAACCCGCCGCGCGTCGCTTTCCGCAGCTGGGGGGACAGGTTCAGCCGCTGAATCGTCGCCACCCGCAAATTTCCGCTTCCCTTTGTCGCGCCTTTCTGCAAAGGGGCCACCCCGCGCAGAGCAAACCTGCGCAGCAATGTGGCGACCGTAGCTCAGTTGGTTAGAGCGCCGGTTTGTGGTACCGGAGGTCGTGGGTTCGAACCCCATCGGTCGCCCCATTCTCTCCTGACATCAAAGGCATTTTCGCCATGTCGTATCGCCTTTTGGTACGGCTCGGCGCCATTGCGCTTGCCCCGTGGCGCGGCAAGTGGCAGAGCGATCATGGACCGGCGGCGGGGGTCGCCGGGAGAAGGATCAGATTCCCCGCGCCCATGCACGGATTTGCCAATCCCGCCCGTTTCCTGCGCCTTGCCCGCTGGATGATGCCGTTGCTTCTGGTGTCCGGCCTGCTCCTGTCGATGGGGGCGGTACTCTATGGCGCAATCGTTGTGCCGCCCGATCGGCTCATGGGCGATACGGTCCGCATCCTGTTCATTCATGTTCCGGCAGCCTGGCTCGGCATGGCTGGCTGGTCCACCATTGCCATCGCCAGTCTCGTCGAGCTCGTCTGGCGGCACCCGTTGGCAGCCATTGCAGGGCGGGCGGCCGCGGTTCCCGGCGCGACGTTCACGGCAATCTGCCTCGCCACCGGCTCGATCTGGGCGCGGCCCACTTGGGGCACGTGGTGGGTCTGGGATGGGCGCCTTACCAGTTTCCTCGTCCTGCTGTTCCTTTACTTCGGCTATATCGCACTGTCCGGCGCGGCGCAGCGCGACATGGCAGGCGGAGGTGGCGGCAGTCGCATCACGGCTATCTTCGGGCTGGTCGGTGCTATCAACATCCCGATCATCAATCGTTCAGTGGTGTGGTGGAACAGTCTGCATCAACCTCCATCGATCACGGCCGGCAAGTCTGCAATTGATGGCACCTTTCTGTGGCCCCTGCTGATTGCCGCACTCGGCTTCAGCCTCGTGTTCGGCGGCGTGGTCCTTGCGCGGATGCGCACTCTTCTGGCCGATATCCAGGCCGAGGCGCGGCTGCGCCGGAAAGCGATGGCGTAAACGTACGATGCGCGAAGGTCTTCAGCAGTGGGATTACGTGGCAGCAGCCCTGGCAATCGGCGTGATCGGCACGCTGGTGCTGGTAGGCTGGACGCTGGTGGCGATGATCCGGGCGGAACGCCGTCGTGACAAGGTGAGAGGCAAGTGAGCAGCATTTCCAGCGGCGGGCCAACCGGCGGCATCAAGCCGAAGCATCAGCGGCTCGTCCTGCTGGTGATCGCACTTGTTGCGCTGATCGGGGCAGGGCTGCTTGCGGCCTATGCCTTGTCAAACCAAGCCAGCTACTTCTACGTGCCGAGCGACCTGGTGAGAGACAAGCCGGAGCAGGGCCGCGCCATCCGCCTCGGCGGCATGGTCGAGCAGGGCTCGCTCAAGACGCAGGCTGATGGCGTGACGATCGATTTCATCGTCGGCGACGGCAAGGCCCGCGTGCCGGTCCGCTATACCGGCATTACCCCGGATCTCTTCGTCGAGGGATCGGGCGTCGTCGCCGAGGGCCGGATGGAGGGCGACACTTTCGTCGCCGACAATCTTCTTGCCAAGCATGACGAGAAGTACGTTCCCCGCCAGATGGGCGACATGACCGCCGCACAGGCCAAGCAAGTGGTGGCCGAAACCAAATGATCGCAGAACTCGGTCTTGCCGTATTGTGGATGGCGGCAGCGCTTGCCGTGTTGCAGCTGTTCGCCGGTTTCTCGGCGCTTCGGCCGGGCGGGAAGGTGCTGGCCGGCGTGGTTCGGCCGCTCGCGGTGATGCAGGGGGCACTGGTTGCGGTGTCCTTCCTCTGCCTGATCGACCTTTTTCTCGAGACCGATCTTTCGGTGAAGCTCGTCGCCGAGAATAGCCATTCGATGAAGCCATTCATCTTCAAGCTGGCTGGAACCTGGGGCAACCACGAAGGCTCGATGCTGCTGTGGGTGACGATCATGGCGGTTTCGGGCGGCATCGTTGCCCTGGTCGAGAAGCGCCTGCGCGAGGAAACGCTGCTGGCCACGCTTGCTGGGCAAGCCTTCGTCAGCCTTGGCTTCTATGCCTTCCTGCTCCTGTCGTCGAACCCGTTCGAACGACTGCCGGAACCGGCACCGGAAGGAGCAGGGCTGAACCCGCTTCTCCAGGATATCGGCCTCGCGTTCCACCCGCCGACGCTGTACGTCGGCTATGTCGGTCTTTCGGTCGCCTTCAGCTTCGCCATTGGCGCGCTGATCACGCGCGATGTTGGTCCCGCGTTTGCCCGGGCGATGCGTCCCTGGGTACTTGGTGCATGGATTTTCCTTACCATCGGCATCACTGCCGGTTCCTACTGGGCATACTACACGCTCGGCTGGGGCGGCTGGTGGTTCTGGGACCCGGTCGAGAACGCTTCGCTGATGCCCTGGTTGGCGGCGACGGCGCTGCTGCATTCGGCTTCGGTGCTGGCGAGCCGCAATGCCTTGCGGGCCTGGACCGTGATGCTCGGCGTGATTGCTTTCTCGATGTCGATGGTGGGCACGTTCCTTGTCCGCTCTGGCATTCTGACCTCGGTTCACGCCTTCGCAGTCGATCCTGAGCGCGGCTCGTTCATCCTTGCGCTGCTGGCGATTTACATCGGCGGTGCATTGGCTCTGTTCGGCGTTCGCGCCTCGACCGTCACCGAAGGTGAGCGGTTCAGCGTGTTCAGCCGCGAATCCAGCCTGGTGTTCAACAACGTGATGCTGTGCGGCATTCTCGGCATCGTGCTTCTGGGCACGCTTTACCCCCTGCTGACCGAGGCGTTCGGAGCCAAGGTCTCGGTCGGTCCGCCGTATTTCAATCCGGTCTCGGCCATTTTCGCGATCCCGATGATGATGGTCATGGCGGTCGGACCATTGCTGCGCTGGCGCAAGGACAAGCCGGGGCGGATAACCGCCACCGTCGCGGTGCCCGCATTGCTGGCGGCATTGGTGCTGCTGGCCGTTGCGGTCATGGCGCCGGGCATTCGTGTGCTGCCGATGCTGGGCATCGCCGTGGGCGCAGGGCTCGCAGTGGCGAGCTGGTTCCCGCTGCGTGGCCGCAATCTGCGCCGCACGCCGCTGGCGGTCTATGGCATGGTCTTCGGGCACTTCGGCATTGCCGTGGCGCTGCTTGGCGCGGCGGCGGAAAGTGCATTCTCGACCGAGCGCCTCGCCGCCATGAACGTTGGCGATACGCAGACCGTGGGGCCGATCTCGCTCAAGCTGCATAGCGTCGAGCCGGTGGCGGGGCCGAACTGGACCGCGCTGGAGGCCACCGTCAGCGCATCGTACAAGGGCGGTACGCCGGTAACGCTTCACCCGCAGGCGCGCACTTTCACCTCGCCGCCGGGCGAGCGCACAGAATCCGCGCTGCACACGCGGTGGAACGGCCAGCTCTACGCAGTCTTGGGCAACGAGGGTGAGGACGGCCGCTGGCAGATGCGCTTCTGGTGGAAGCCCTTCGTGCCACTGCTATGGCTGGGTGGCCTGCTCGTGGCCTTTGGTGGCCTGCTCGCCTTGATTGGTCGCGTGGCGCACGACGTCCGTCGCCTGCGCGCTGAAGGGAAGATTGCCTGGCGCAAGTCGCAGCAGGAGCAGCTCAAGTGACCGAGCCCGCGCCAAAGCGCTCCAGACTCGCCATCTGGCTGCCACTGATCCTGTTCGGCGCGTTCTTCGCCCTCGTGATCTGGGGCCTTGTTCGCCCGGCTGACCGTGAAGTCGCCAGCACCTTCATCGGCAAGCCTCTGCCGAGTTTTAATCTCCCGGCAGCAACCGATGACAGGCCTGGGCTGAACACTGCAGAGATGAAGGGCAAGCCCAGGCTTCTCAACGTCTTTGCTAGCTGGTGTATTCCTTGCGCCGTGGAAGCCCCACAGTTGGAAGCGCTGCGCCAGCAGGGCATCGAAATTGACGGTGTTGCCTTGCGTGATCGCAAGCAGGACCTTGAGGATTTTCTTGCCAGAAACGGCAATCCCTTTGCCCGCATCGGCAAGGACGACCTCTCCGAAGTGCAGCTCGCCATTGGCTCATCCGGCGTGCCGGAGACATTCGTCATCGATGCCAAAGGGGTGATCCGGTACCAGCACATTGGCGAGATTCGCCCCGAGGATGTGCCGCTGATCCTTGAAAAGCTGAAGGAGGCGCAATCGTGAAGCGCCTGTTCCTCATGATCGTGGCGTTGCTGGCGTCTCAGCCCCTGTTCGCTCAGGATCAGCTGCCACCTGCGCCTTATGCCTACAAGCAGCTTGAAGACCCGACGCTGGAGGCCAAAGCACAACGGCTGATGGAAACGCTGCGCTGCCTCAAGTGCCAGAGCCAGGCCATTTCGGATTCCGATGCGCCGATGGCCGGTGACATGCGGCATCAGGTCCGCACCCGCATCAAGGCGGGCGAGGACCCCGAGGCCATTCGCGCCTGGCTGGTTGAACGCTATGGCGATTACGTCAGCTACGCGCCGCAGAACAAACCGATCATGTGGCCGCTGTTTGCGGCACCGCTCGTCATTCTGCTCCTCGCTGCCGTTCTGCTGCGGGGGCGCTTCCGCAGGAGCATCAAGCCGGAGGACGGCCAATGACCTGGGTCCTGATCCTGCTGATTGCCGCGATCGTCTTCGTGCTGTTGGCTTTCGTGTTGAAGATGCCGCGTGCCGGCTGGGAACTGTCAGGCGCGGCGTTGCTCGTGGGGATCGCAGGCTATGCGCTGCAAGGCCACCCGGGCGCGCCCGGCGCGCCCAAGGCGCCGATCGAGAACAAGCGCGCCGCGGACGAGGCTCTGGTCAAGCAGCGCCAGCAGATGGGTGACCAGTTTGCCCAGGGGCAGAGCTGGATGATCCTGGCAGACGGACTTGCCCGGCAGGGGCAGTACGGCGCGGCCGCGGAGGTTTTGCGCAAGGGGACGCAACAGTTCCCCCAGGACGCCGACTTGTGGGTATCGCTCGGCAATGCGCTGGTCGGTCACAGCGATGGCATAATCACTCCCGCAGCGCAGTTCGCGTTCCAGAAGGCCGCGGCGATTGCGCCGGATCATCCCGGCCCACCGTTCTTCATGGGGCTGGCACTTGCCCAGTCCGGCAGGCTTGCCGATGCTCGCGCGATGTGGGCCGAACTGCTCCGGCGTTCTCCTGCAGACGCGCCCTATCGCGCCGATCTCTCGGAGCGAATCCAGCGCATCGACTCGATGCTTGGCGCAACCTCGGGCGCGTCGACTGCCGGAGCGCCGGTTGCGGTGCCCTCGGCAGAGGCCGGCGGATCTGGTCAAGCTGCTGAATAAAAATCAGAATTTTCTGATGAGGAACGGCCCCGTATGCCGTTCGTTAGGCTCCCGCGCGCCCGTTTTCCAGCCCATTGCGGGGGCATTGGGGCAGTGCTAAAGCGCCGCGCCGCGCCGCCCTTTCGGCGGTCGCGATCAAGGCTATGAGGCCGGGGGCACTGTTGCCATGAGTAATGCTGTCAGCAATGCCGAACCAGCCAGTGGAAGCGCACCTGCGCATTCCGCAGGGCACGGTCATCCCGGCCATTCGCACGGCCCCCTGCTGAAGCTTGCCGTCGGCGCAATCGGGGTCGTGTTCGGCGATATCGGTACCAGCCCGCTTTACGCGCTGCGCGATACGTTTGCCGGCCATCACAAGCTCCCGCTGGATCTGCTGCACATCTACGGCATCATCAGCCTGATGTTCTGGTCGATGATGATCATCGTGACGTTCAAGTACGTCTCGATCATCATGCGCGCCGACAACAAGGGCGAAGGCGGCAGCCTTGCACTGCTTGCGCTGATCAACCAGCACACTGACGGAAAGCGCTGGGGCAAGGGGATCATCCTTCTGGGGGTGTTCGCCACCGCGCTGTTCTATGGTGACTCCATGATCACCCCGGCGGTTTCGGTAATGGGCGCGATCGAAGGCGTCGCGGTTTACCGACCTGACATGCATCCGCTGATCGTGCCGCTGGTCGTCGGTATCCTGATCGGCCTGTTCTTTATCCAGAGCCGCGGGACTGAGAAGGTTGCCGCGTTCTTCGGGCCGATCATGCTGGTCTATTTCGGCACGATTGCGGTGCTCGGGAGCTTCAGCATCGCTGAATACCCTCAGGTCATCACCGCGCTCAGCCCCCACCACGCGGTCACCATGTTCATCTCCGACCCATGGCGAGGCTTCCTGGCCATGGGCGCCGCCGTGCTCGCAGTGACCGGTGCCGAGGCGCTTTACGCAGACATGGGCCACTTTGGCCGCAGCCCGATCCGGATGTCGTGGCTGGTCTTCGTCCTTCCGGCGCTGGTGCTCAACTATCTCGGCCAGGCATCGCTGCTGATCCGCAATCCCGCGGCGCTTGAAAGCCCGTTCTATTATCTTGCGCCAGAGTGGTTCCAGTGGCCGCTGCTGTTCATTGCCTCCTGCGCTGCCGTGATCGCCTCACAAGCAGTGATCTCCGGCGCATTTTCGGTGACGCAGCAGGCGATCCAGCTTGGTTTCATCCCGCGCATGACGATCAAGCACACCTCCACTGCGGCCGGCCAGATCTACATCCCCGTGATCAACTGGGCGCTGATGATTGCGGTGATCCTGCTGGTGCTGGTGTTCCAGCGCTCGTCGAACCTGACCGCCGCCTACGGCATCGCGGTCACCGGTGCGATGCTGATCGACAACTTCCTTCTTGCCGTTGTGCTGTTCAAGCTGTGGCATTGGAAGGCTCCTGCGGCCGTCGTCATGCTGGCCTTGTTCTTCGCGATCGACGGGGCATACCTTGGCGCGAACATGACCAAGATCCCCGACGGTGGCTGGGTTCCGCTCGTCATGGGCATTGCCATCTTCACCCTGTTGACGACATGGTCGCGTGGCCGTGCCCTGATGCGGGAGAACATGGCCGAAGGCACGATCCCGCTTGAGGTGTTCACAAAGTCTGCCCATTCGAGCGCGGCGCGCGTGTCCGGCACGGCGATCTTCATGGCGTCGACTGCCGCTGGCGTCCCTTCGGCCCTGCTGCACAACATCAAGCACAACAAGGTCCTGCACGAGCGCGTCGTGATCCTCACGGTCTCGATCGAGGATGTGCCCTACGTTGACGAAGGCGATCGCTATTCGGTCAAGGATTTCGGCAACGGCTTCTACCGGCTGAACCTTCGATTTGGCTTCCTCGAAGAGACGGACGTGCCCGGCGCATTGAAGGGCGTGAGCATGTGTGGCGAGCCGTTCAACATGATGAAGACCAGCTTCTTCCTCTCGCGCCAGACGCTCATCCCCTCGGAAAAGCCCGGCATGGCTTTGTGGCGCGAGAAGTTGTTTGCCTGGATGTTGCGTAATGCGGCAAGCGCCATGGAGTTCTTCCGGCTTCCCACCAACCGCGTTGTCGAACTGGGCAGTCAGTTGAAAATTTGAACGGTCCGCTTCGGTTCGTCCGGTTTTCAGTAGCGGATATTGGAATTCGGGAGAATTCCGTTACTTCTTGCCCAACGTGGCAACAGGGACGCCCACATGGCCGATAGCGCGCTTCTGCGCGAGATTCTCGATGCTCAGCTTGAAACCGTCTGCCGTTTTCGGGCGGACGGCACGATCCTGTTCGTCAATCGCGCCTACGCAGCAACCTTGGGGCGCGAGCCGCACGAACTGACGGGGCGGAACCTGTGGGATTTCGTCACGGGTGAAGATCAGGCGCATGTCCGCGCCATGTTGCTCAACCTGACCCCTGCGCAGCCTGAACTGACCATAGAGAACCGTTTCGAAGCTGCGGGCGGGACCCGGTGGATGCTGTGGCGCAATCACGCCCTCGAATTCGATGATGCGGGCGCATGGTCGGTTGCCCAATCGACCGGCATCGACATTACCGAGCGCAAGCAACTGGAAGAGCAACTCAAGCTGCTCGTCGACGAGCTGAATCATCGCGTGAAGAACACGCTCATGGTGGTTCAGGCGATGGCTCATCAGACGTTTCGTGGCGAAGGCGCAGCCGATGGTCGCATCAGCACATTCAGCGACAGGCTTGCCGCGCTATCCGGAGCCCACGACGCCCTGAGCCGGACAAACTGGGCCGGAGCGCGGCTGGCCGATATCGTGAACCATGGGCTGTTGATCTGCAGAGCCGATGACATGCGGATCGATTTGTCGGGGCCGGAAGTGATCATGCCTGCGAATGCCACTGTTTCGCTGGTCATGGTCCTGCATGAACTGGCTACCAACGCCATGAAATACGGCGCGCTGTCGGGCCTTACCGGCCGAGTGACGGTGCGTTGGGCGCTCGATGACTCCGAAATGGTTGTAATAGATTGGGTCGAAAGCGGTGGCCCTGAGGTGAATATGCCGGAACGCAAGGGTTTCGGCTCGCGCCTGTTGGCCGAAGCGATACCTCGCCAGCTTGGTGGTCGCGTCGATCTGGACTATGACAGGGCCGGGTTACGATGCCGTATCGCAGTGCCGCATTTCCGGCCATTTCCTGGGACGCAAGATGATTGACGGGAAACGCATACTGGTCGTTGAAGACGAGTTCATTGTCGCGGCAATGCTTTGCGATACCCTGGAGGATCACGGCGCCATGCCTGTGGGTCCGGTCGGCAGGGTGAGCGAGGGGCTGGATGTGATCGCCGCAGGCGGAATAGACGCTGCGGTACTTGATTGGAACCTTGCCGGGGAATCCGGTTCGTCACTGGCAGAAGCGCTGGCTGCGCGAGACGTTCCGTTCATCATCGCCACGGGTTATGGTTCGGTCGATGCGCCGTTCAACGATCGGCCAATTCTGAGCAAGCCATACGTGTCGGCTCATCTCATTGAAAAGCTGTCCGGTCTTTTCACCGGCTGACTTGCAAAACCGTTGAACCCCGGAGCGGCATTGCCGCCCCGGGAATTCAGATCAGTCCTTCTTGGCTTCCGCCACGGATTCGTTGTGAAGGCTGGCTTCGGCTTCGGCGGCTTCCTGCTTGGTAGCCGCAGCTGCCTTGTCGGCCATTTCGTCGGTCTTTGCGGCCGCATTGTCGACGGCAGCAGCGGCCTTGTCACCCAGCTCGTCAGTAGCGGCCGCCGCGTTGTCGGCAGCGTTGGCAACGTCATTACCGGCCGATTCCGCCGTCGTCTCGGCAGCTTCCTGCGTCTTTTCCGAGCAAGCGGAAAGCGTCAGGGCGGTCGCCGCGGCGGCAGCGAGGATCGTGAACTTGCGCATGTGGTGAATTACTCCCCTTGGTGTCGTACCCGCAGCGCGGGTTGAGGAGGCAACGCATGAACACGCATTAGTATCCCGTCGCAGAAAAAGGGCGCAGCATCCGAGAATGCCGCGCCCCCCGTCAGAGTGCGTCAAGGCTGAGATGGTCAGCCGAGGTTTGCGCTCACCATGCAGTACAGCATCGGCAGCGACAGCAGCAGATTGGTGCGGCTTGCGGCCAGCGCGCGCGGTGCGGCGGCAGCCTTTTCCTCAGCCGATGCCTCGACGATGCCGAGGATCTTCTTCTGGGCGGGCCAGATGATGAACCATACGTTGAACGCCATGATCAGCGCCAGCCACATGCCAAGGCCGATCATGTTGACGTTGCCTTCGCCCGAGAAGGTCATCGCCTGGTGGCCGTATCCGTTCACGAACGCGATGACGAGGCCGGTGATGACCGTAAGCAGCGCGGCATAGCGGAAGAAGAAGAACACCTTGGGTGCGATGTGACCCGTGATCGCGCCCTTCTGTTCGGCCGGGATCTTCGGCATGGTCGGCACCTGAACGAAGTTCAGGTAGTAGAGCAGGCCGATCCACAGGATGCCGAAGAAGGCGTGGAGCCAGCGGAACACCGAGTTGGCGTCCACCGGAGCGGATGCGCCGTAGCCCACCATCACCGCAATGGCAGCGACGAGACCGACTACGAGTACGAGATGAAGATTGCCAAAGAATTTGGCCATGTGATTTCCCCCTATGTGCAACCGTCATATGGCAGGAGCACGACCATGCCCCCACGGTTGCCGCGCATATTAGGCAGCGTGCCGCAAATGTCACACAAAATTAGGGATGGGCTGCCAGCCTCTTCGGGAAGGCTAGGCGCGCCTCAGTCGTGCGGAGGGTTCTGTTCCACCTCGGTCTTTTCGTCCATTGCCAACCCGTGCTTCATCAGCATGGGGATCTGGGCGAACGTGAACAGGAACGACAGTGAGGTCACACCCCAGAGCTTTGCCTGCAGCCAGATTTCGAAGTTGCCGTTGGCCGTATTGAAGAAGTACCGCAGGACTTCATTCAGCCCGGCCAGGAACAGGAAAAAGAACGCCCAGTTCCGCGACAGCTTCAGCCAGCCTTCCTCATTCAGACCATCGAATGCGGCTTCGAGCAGGTAGCGCAGCATGGCCTTGCCCTTGGCAAGGCCAGCGAACAGCACGCCAGCAAAGAGCAGATATATCGCCGTTGGCTTGACCTGGATCCAGAAGGGATCGCCCAGCAGGACAGTCAGCGTCCCGAACCCGAGGATCAGCACGGTCGACAGCCACAGCATCGGCGAAATCTTGCCGAGCCGCAGCTTCGAGACGATCAAAGCCACGACGGTTGCGACCATGAAGGCTGCAGTGCCTTTGGTAACGGCCACCACCTCGGCCAGCCCGGCATCACCACTGTCGCGCTTGAAGTAGCGATAGGCGAGGAAGAACACGAGCAGCGGACCGTAATCGACCAGCAGGTTCAGCCAGGACGATTTGGGCTTCTTTCGGGCCTCGCTCACCGGAACACTCCTGCGATGACCTTGGCGACAAGGTCGGGATCGAACGGGCGCAGATCGTCGATCTTTTCGCCCACGCCGATCGCGTGGATCGGCAAGCCGTACTGCTCCGCCGCCGCCACCAGCACGCCGCCACGCGCGGTGCCGTCAAGCTTGGTCATGATCAGGCCGGTCACCCCTGCCACTTCCTTGAAGATCTCGATCTGCTGCAGCGCATTCTGTCCGTTGGTGGCATCCAGCACCAGCACCACGTCATGCGGGGCTTCCGGATTGAGGCGGCCGAGCACGCGGCGCACCTTTGCCAGTTCGTCCATCAGCTCGCGCTTGTTCTGGAGGCGGCCGGCGGTATCGACGATCAGGGTGTCGATGCCGGTGTCGGTGGCGGTCTTTACCGCATCGAACACGATGGCAGCCGGGTCGCCGCCCTCGGGGCCGGTGACGATGGGCACGCCGAGGCGATCGGCCCATACCTTGAGCTGGCCTATCGCCGCCGCGCGGAAGGTGTCGCCCGCTGCCAGCATCACGCCGTAGTCCTGCTCCTGGAACAGGTGGGCGAGCTTGGCGATGGTGGTTGTCTTGCCTGATCCGTTGACGCCGATCACCAGGATCACCTGCGGACGAGGAAACGCCACGATTTCCAGCGGCTTGGCAACCGGGCGGAGGATCGCGGCGATCTCTTCGGCCACTGCTTCCTTCAGTCCCCGTTCGTCCACGCCGTTTTCGAACCGGGCGCTTTTCAGGCGTTCGCGGATGCGGGCGGCGGCACGGGGGCCGAGGTCGGACAGGATCAGCGCGTCCTCGATATCATCGAGTTGCTCGTCGCTCAGGCGGCTGCTGCCGACGATCCCGCCGAGATTTTCGGCAAGCCGCTCGGACGTCTTGCGGAATCCGCCGAGGATGCGGTCGGACCAGCTGGGGCTGGCGGTTTCGGCACTCATTCGAGTATTCCTTCAAAAATCCTGGTCGGCGTTACCGTGACGAGGCTCCCGACGGGAGTGCCTTCCGGAACGCGGTAGGTCGCAAAGTGTCCCGCATGGCCGGTTCCGTCGCGCTCGGCAAGGACTTGCGCAGGCGTGCCGAGGAGCGACTGCAGCCAATCCCGGCGTTGCCTGGCCACTTCGGCCCGGACTTCGGCCGCGCGTTCCCTGACGAGCACGGGATCGACTTGCGGCATGCGCGCTGCCGGCGTGCCGGGACGAGGGGAGTAGGGGAAGACGTGGCCGTGGACGACCGAGCAGTCGCGCACGATCGAGACATTGTCGGCGTGCATTTCGGGCGTCTCGGTCGGAAAACCTGCGATCAGGTCGGCGCCGATTGCTATGCCTGGGCGTCGCGCCTTCAAGCGCTGCACCAGATCGATCGCGTCATGGCGCGAGTGCCGCCGCTTCATCCGCTTGAGCACCATGTCGTTGCCGGACTGCAAGGACAGGTGGACGTGCGGCATCACGCGCGCCTCCTGCGTGATCAGTTCGAACAATAGCGGATCGATCTCCACGCCGTCGAGAGAGGACAGCCGCAAACGGGGCAGGGCGGGAAAAGCGTGCAGGATCGCCGCGACAAGATCACCAAGCCGCGGGCTACCGGGCAGGTCCGCGCCCCATGAAGTGACATCGACACCCGTCAGAACCACCTCGTTGACGCCCTCGAGCCGCGCGATCGCTTCGATGACTGCTGCTGTCGCGAGCGAAACGCTGGTCCCCCGGCCTTGCGGGATGATGCAGAAGGTGCAGGCGTGATCGCATCCGTTCTGCACCGGCACAAAGGCGCGAGTGTGAGAAGTGCCGCTTCCCCGCGAAGGCAGGGGCCGCAGCCGGTTTACGGAAGGTTCTGTAGCAACACCGAGGTCCCCGCCTTCGCGGGGACGCCATGTGGCGGGCTTCAGCTTGTCGGCATTCGGCACCACCGCATCGACCTCGGCCATTCCGGCGAAGGCGTCCTGCTCGATCGTGGCGGCGCAGCCGGTCACCACGAGCCGGGCATCGGGATTTTCTCGCCGCAGCCTGCGCACTGCGCGGCGTGACTGGCGCACGGCTTCGGCAGTCACGGCGCAGGAGTTGACGACCACGGTCGGCGG
The DNA here is from genome assembly GCF_001556015.1 of Novosphingobium sp. CCH12-A3. Taxonomy (NCBI): domain Bacteria; kingdom Pseudomonadati; phylum Pseudomonadota; class Alphaproteobacteria; order Sphingomonadales; family Sphingomonadaceae; genus Novosphingobium; species Novosphingobium sp. CCH12-A3. The sequence continues at coordinate 31,811 of NZ_LSIA01000089.1, forward strand.
TCCATCAGCGAGAAACCCGCTGATCGCCTCGCTTTCGGCAATGTTGAGGCGGCAGCCGAGAGAGACGACCTGTCCGCTCATGCGGGGAAATCAGCGTCCTCGAAGGAGCCTTCGAAGCTCAGCGCGGCAGGACCGGTCATTTCGATCGAGCCGCCTTCCGGCCAGGCGATGGTGAGGGGGCCGCCGGGCAGGTCGACGCGGACCTTGCGGCCGGTCAGCTTGCGACGCATGGCTGCCACGGCCGTCGCGCAGGCGCCGGTGCCGCAGGCGCGGGTCACGCCTGCACCGCGCTCCCACACGCGCAGTCTGAGGTGATTGGAGCCGACCACGCTGGCAACATTGACGTTTACGCGCTCGGGAAAAACCGCATCGTTTTCAATGATGGGGCCCAGTCTTTCAAGCTCTACCGCATCGGCATCGGGCACGAAGAATACCGCATGGGGGTTGCCGACATTGACGCCGACGGGATTTTCCAACTCTTCCCAGCCAAGCGGCAACTCCAGGGTATCCATGGCATAACTCAGGGGTATCTCCTGCCAGCCAAAGCGGGGCAGGCCCATGTCCACGGTCACGCCATCCTCGCCCGCCTCGGAGCGGATCAGGCCACCCAGGGTCTCGATCGAGTTCGTTCCCCCGAGCAGAAGTCCAACAGCCCGGCTGGCATTGCCGCAAGCCTCGACCTCGCCGCCGTCGTTGTTGAAGATGCGCATGCGCACGTCGGCAATCCGCGACGGCTCGAGCACGATCAGCTGGTCGCAGCCAATGCCGGTGCGGCGGTCGGCCAGCGCGGCGGCGCGGCGCGTGGTCATTGCCACCGGCGTCTCGCGTGCGTCGATCACCACGAAATCGTTGCCGAGGCCATGCATCTTGCGGAAGGGAATGCGCATGGCGCGCGACTTAGGGATTGCGGCGCCTCGTGGCAATCATTTCGCCGAAAATCAGGCCGTGGCCGCTCGCGGCATTTCGGGCAGTTCGTTGACCGAGATCGCGGGGGCGCTGGGCAGCAGGTTGTGGCTGGCCAGCAGGGCCCGTACGGCGTCTGCGTCTTCAGGCTGACCGTAGAGATAGCCCTGGCCCTTGAAGGAGCCGTATTTGCGCAGTTCGTCGAGCACTTCCGGGCTTTCGATGCCTTCGGCGGTGATCGGCAGGTCCATGCCCTTGCCGAGCGACGAGATCGCTTCGATGATGGTACCGCTGTCCTTGCTCTTGCCGAGCGTCGAGACGAAGAAGCGGTCGATCTTGATCCGGTCGAAGGGCAGGGTGCGCAGCTGCGCCAATGACGAATAGCCGGTGCCGAAATCGTCGAGGCTGATGCGGATGCCCTGATTCTTGAGGCTGGTGATCAGGGTGCGCACGACGCCGACGTTTTCATGCAGGCATGTTTCGGTAATCTCGATGTCGAGCCGGTGCGGCGGGAAGTTGGCTTCGACCAGCAGCTTGAGCAGCTTCTGGGCAAACCACGGATCGCGCAGCTGCAGCGGCGAGATGTTGACCGAGAGAGTCAGGCGAGGGTCCCATTCGCGCGCATCGCGCAGCGCCTGACGGATCAGGCTTTCCGACAGCTCCGAGATCAGGCCGATTTCTTCTGCGATCGGAATGAAAAGTTCGGGCGAGAGCAAGCCATGCCTGGGGCTCTTCCAACGGGCAAGCATTTCGAAGCCGGTCAGCTCGCCACTGTCGAGATCGACCTGCTTTTCGTAATAGGGCACGAATTCGCCGCGAGGAATACCTTCGCGGATGCCGCGTTCGAGTTCGCTGCGGAAGCGCAGTTCGCTCTCCATGTTCTGTTCGAACCAGTAGTAGCGGTTCCGTCCGCCCTTCTTTGCCTGGTACATGGCCAGGTCAGCGCGGTGGATCAGCAGTTCCGCCAGGGTGCCGGCGTCGTTCGGGTCGGCCGGTCCCGTGTTGGCAAGGCCAATGGAGGCTGTCACTTCAAGTGCGAGTCCGTCGATTTCCACCGGGCGCGCGATCGAAGCGTTCAGGCGGATCATCAGGCGGTCGATGGCTTCGACATGATCCGGATCGTAAATGGTGGCAAAGGCGAATTCGTCGCCGCCAAGGCGCGCCATGATCGATTTCTCGGGCAACAGCGCGCGAATCCGTTCGGCGGTCTGCAGCAGCACGGCATCGCCAGCCTGGTGGCCGTGCGCATCGTTCGACTTCTTGAAGTTGTCGAGATCCATCATCATCGCCACCACCTCATGACCGGTGGCCCGGGCGGTGTGGATCATGTCCTGCAGGGCAGGGCCGATACTCCGGCGGTTGAGGCAGCCGGTGAGGGGGTCGGTATGGGCCAGTCTGTGGGCCACTTCCTCGGCAACTCGGCGCTGGCCGACTTCGCGGGTGAGATCGACATAGCGCCGCCAACCGAACAGGAGGAGGGCGATATTGAGCACAAGCGCGGTGCCGAGCATCGGTTCTTGCGGCCTTGCGCCCGTCGCGAGTGAATGCAGGAAATCGCGCAGCACGGATGAGCCGTTCGCCACGAAGAGCAGCACGGCTGCAATGATGACGCCGAGACCCACGATGTCGTGATCCCGCCGGTCCTTGAGCGCGATGCTTGTGGCATCCGGCTCGTTGAACTTGATAGGCGCTGTCGCCATACCCCCGCTTTCATCTCTGCCGCATGTCCTGCGGCCCGATTCCGTCAGGGCCATGGCTAAGGGAACGTCCTGAAATTTTGGTTAAGGACTGGTTCTGACGCAGGGCAGGCGTTGCGGGCGGACAGCAGGCCGGGTGGCCAATCGGCCTAAGCTGCTTGCCTTGCGGGCAAAGCGAGGCTAAAGGGCAGGCCTGCGAGCGCCATTGCGTCTTGCGGATTCGACAACGGCCCCTGTTCAGGATGCCACACGCTGGTCGGCGAGGTTTCGCCCACCGGCGTTTTTCGCGTTACGCGAAAGTGGTTCCCGATCAAGGGCATGATGATGGGAATTGCGCGTGTTCGACAGTCTTTCAGACCGGCTTGGAGGCGTATTCGATCGCCTGCGTGGCCGCGGCGCGCTGCGTGAGGAAGATGTCCTTGCGGCGATGCGCGAAGTGCGGATCGCGTTGCTTGAGGCCGACGTTGCCCTTCCCGTCGTTCGCCGATTTATTGACTCCGTTTCGGAGCAAGCCGTTGGCCAGTCGGTCCTGAAGTCGGTCACGCCCGGCCAGCAGGTCGTCAAGATTGTCAACGATGCGCTGGTCGAGATGCTTGGCGGCGGCACGGCCGAGCTTGATTTGAATGCTGCTCCGCCGGTCGTGATCATGATGGTCGGCCTGCAGGGGTCGGGCAAGACCACCAGCACGGCCAAGATCGGCAAGTTGCTGAAGGAAAAGCAGGGCAAGAAGGTCCTGATGGCCTCGCTGGACGTCAATCGTCCGGCGGCGCAGGAACAGCTTCGCGTTCTGGGCGAACAGGCGGGCGTTGCCACGCTGCCGATCATCACCGGGCAGCAGCCGGTCGACATCGCCACCCGCGCCGTGAACGCGGCCAAGCTGCAGGCGGTCGACGTCCTTCTGCTCGACACCGCAGGCCGACTCCACGTCGATCAGGCGCTGATGGACGAGATGAAGGCGGTTGCCGCTGTCTCGGCCCCGAAGGAAACGCTGCTCGTCGTCGACTCGCTGACGGGCCAGGATGCGGTCAACGTTGCACAGTCGTTCTCGGGCGAAGTCGATCTTACCGGCGTGATCCTCACCCGCATGGACGGTGATGCGCGTGGCGGTGCGGCGCTGTCGATGCGGGCCGTTACCGGCAAGCCGATCAAGTTTGCCGCAACCGGCGAAAAGCTGGACGCGATTGAGCCGTTCCATCCGGAGCGCGTGGCTGGCCGTATCCTTGGCATGGGCGACATCGTGTCCATCGTCGAGAAGGCGGCGGCGACGATCCAGGCGGAAGACGCCGAGAAGCTCGCCCAGCGCATGGCCAAGGGTCAGTTCGACATGAACGACCTGCGCACCCAGTTGCGCCAGATGCAGAACATGGGCGGTCTTGGTGTGCTGGCGGGCATGATGCCGGGCATGAAGAAGGCCAAGGCGGCGATGGCGCAGTCCGGCATGGACGACAAGGTGCTGCTGCGCATGGACGCGATCATCGGTTCGATGACGCCCAAGGAACGCGAGAAGCCCGAACTGCTCAACGCCAAGCGCAAGATCCGCGTCGCCAAGGGTTCCGGCACGCAGGTGCAGGACGTCAACAAGCTTCTGAAAATGCACCAGGAAATGGCCAAGGCCATGAAGCAGATCAAGAAGATGGGCGGCCTCAAGGGGCTGGGCGCGCTGTTCGGCAAGGGTGGCCTTGGCGCCGCGATGCCGGGGCTGGACCAGCAGATGGGTGCCGGTGGTCTTGGCGGTCTGGGTGGGGGCGGCCTGCCCGGTCTGGGTTCGGGCGGCTTGCCGGGCAATCTCGGCGATCTGCTCAAGAAGAAGTGATTTCGAGTTTCGCAGTTCGCACAGTTTGATTGAAAGGTAGTTCAAATGTCCGTTTCTATGCGTCTTTCGCGCGGTGGTTCGAAGAAGCGCCCGTACTACAAGATCGTCGTTTCCAACAGCCGCGCCCCGCGTGACGGCAAGTACCTCGAGCAGGTTGGCACCTACAACCCGCTGCTCGCCAAGGACGACGAGAACCGCGTGCGCCTGGTCGAAGACCGCGTGCGTTACTGGATCGGCGTCGGCGCGCAGCCGACCGACCGCGTTGCCCGCATGCTCGACAAGGCCGGCATCAAGGAGCGCAAGCCCACCAACAACCCGCAGGCTGGCGAACCCGGCAAGAAGGCCAAGGAGCGCGCCGAGGAAAAGGCCGAGAAGGCTCGTGAAGCTGCTGAAGCCGCTGCTGCCGCATCGGCTGCTCCGGCCGAGGAAGCTCCGGCTGCCGAAGCTGCTGCTGAAGAGCAGACGGAAGCCTGATCTTGCGCGACCGGCCCGTCACGCTCGCCGCCATCACTGGCGCACATGGGGTGACGGGCGAGGTCCGCTTGAAGCTGTTCGGTGAAGGCGTGGCGGCGCTCAAGCGCTACCGCGCCTTCAACGATTCTGGCGATGGTTCTGGGCTGACCGTCGTAAAGCTGAAGGACGACGGCAAGGGCGGCGCGATCGCTCGCTTTGCCGAAGTGCCAGATCGCACGGCGGCGGAGAAGCTGCGCGGCACGGCGCTGACCGTGCGCCGCTCCGAAATGCCTGCGTTGCCTGATGACGAATATTACCATGCCGACCTGATCGGCCTGCCTGCCGTTTCCACCGAGGGCGAAACTCTGGGCGAATGCGTTGCGGTCGAGAACTTCGGCGCGGGGGACGTGATCGAGATCCGCAAGGCCGACGGCAAGAAGTTCATGGTGCCGATGAAGCTGGAAGCGGTTCCGGAATGGACCGACGAGCGGATTGTGATTGAGGCGGGCTGGGTAGAGTAGTATATACGTCGCGTATATACGGAGGCCGTGATGGGCAAGGAATACACCGCCAAGAGCTTCAAGTCTGGGAATTCCGTCGCAATTCGCGTGCCTGCGGCATTGGGAATCGAGCCGGATCGCGAATGGGCGGTCGAGTGGGTCGATGGCAATCTGGTGCTTCGCGCGAAGCCGACAGCCAAGCGCAAGATCGACATCAGTGGGTTCGCCGGCAAGGCGCCGGGTATCCGATTGGCGCCGCGCGAGGATTTCGAGGAAAGGCCTAGCGCGATTGCTGCCCGCAAGGCGGCTGGTCTGCCTTGATCAAATACCTCATCGATGCCAATTCTGCCGTCTATGCGATGGACGAGGGGCATGAACTTCTAAAGGCGCGCATAGCTGATTGCGAAGCGGGCTCGATGGCAATCTCCGTTATCAGCTATGCTGAAGTGGCTTACGGAACCTACATCGGGAAGCCACCAAAGCCCGAAGTTCTCGAAGCGTTTATCCAGGAAATCCCCTTGCTGGGTTTCGATGAAATTGCCGCGCGAGAATACGCCAAGCTGCCGTTCAAGCGAGCGCGGTTTGATCGGCTGCTCGCCGCACATGCCTTGAGCATTGGTGCGGTCGTGGTGACCAACAACGAGGCGGACTTTGCGGACGTGCCGGGGTTGGCGGTTGAGAACTGGACGGTTTGATGCTCGTGGAATTGCTCTTCATCGTTCTGTTTTCGCTCGTTGTGCCCTATTCAGTTACGCTCCTGGTGATGAGATTTCGCCAAGGCTGGTCACGGCGAAAAACCGCCTTTGCTGCTGCCTTGCCTTTGGCCCTTCTCATTTGGGTGCCATGCATTTGGCTCTTAGTTGATGCTTCAATATCTCCAAAGGAGGAGTGTGGGGTTGACGCCTGCGGCATGGCGATGATGTTTGCCACGATCGGCATTTTCTATGGCTTGATTGCCTTTGCTTTCGGACTTGGCGCGGCTTTTCTGGCGATGCGACTTTCGGGAAAGCGCGGGGATTTGTCTATGACGAACGAGACGTTCAAATGACCTTCGCCGCTACAGTCCTCACCCTCTACCCCGAGATGTTCCCCGGTCCGCTGGGGGTCAGCCTTGCCGGGCGCGCCCTGCGTGAAGGGACTTGGGCGATGGAGGCGGTGCAGATCCGCGATTTTGCCATCGACAAGCACAAGACCGTCGACGACACGCCGGCTGGCGGCGGGGCGGGGATGGTGTTGCGGGTGGATGTGCTGGCCAAGGCCATCGACCATGCGCGCGCCGCCCATCCGGGCCGCCCGGTGATCGCGATGACGCCGCGCGGCAAGCCCCTGACGCAGGAGCGGGTGCGCGAGCTTGCCGAGGGTCCGGGCGTGATCGTTCTGTGCGGCCGGTTCGAGGGGTTTGACGAGCGGATTTTCGAGGGGCGCGAGGTCGAGGAAGTCTCGGTCGGCGACATCGTTTTGTCGGGTGGCGAATGTGCCGCGCTGATGCTGCTGGACGCTTGCATTCGGCTGCTTCCCGGCGTAATGGGCGCGGCTTCTAGCGGGCATGAGGAGTCGTTCGAGAACGGCCTCCTCGAATACCCGCACTATACCCGACCCCAGGAATGGGAAGGGCGCACGATCCCTGAAGTGCTGCGATCGGGGGATCATGCGAAGATCGCGGCGTGGCGAAAGTCACAGTCCGAGATCGATACACGGTTACGCAGGCCGGACCTTTGGGAGCGCCACATCGGCGTTCGGGTCCAGTCTGCCTCTGGCGCGCAGCGTGAAGTGCAGGATGATTGAAAATGAACCTGATTCAGCAGCTTGAAGCTGAAGCCATCGCCGAATTCAAGGCGAAGAAGGAAATTCCGGACTTCCGCGCTGGCGACACCGTCCGCGTTGGCGTGCGCGTCGTCGAAGGCGAGCGTACCCGCGTCCAGGCCTACGAAGGCGTGTGCATCGCGCGTTCGAACCGTGGCCTCGGCTCGAACTTCACCGTTCGCAAGATTTCGTTCGGCGAAGGCGTGGAGCGCGTGTTCCCGCTCTACTCGCCCAACATCGATTCGATTACCGTGGTGCGTCGTGGTGTCGTGCGTCGTGCGAAGCTCTACTATCTTCGTGGCCGCACCGGCAAATCGGCGCGTATTGCTGAGCGTAAGGTCACCAAGGCCTGAGCAACGCCCCGACGCGGATAACGTGTTCAGAAAGGCGTCCTGGCTCAGAGCCAGGGCGCCTTTTCTGCTTTCATACGCAACCATTTCGGGCCACCTAGGCGCATCGCAAACACGCCCCGGACGTGGAGCCGGGCCAGAGGATACCGAAAACCCATGCGTCACTTCCGCCTGCTCGCCGCCTGCGCGCTTGTCTCTTTCGTCGCTGCGCCTGCGCTTGCCCAACAGGGAACCCCGATGACCACTGCCGCGTCCGCTCCAGCCCCGGCCGAAGCGAAAGACCTGACGTTCGAGCGCGTGTTCGCCAGTCCGAGCCTCAATGGCCCGGCGCCGCGGGCGGTGAAGCTATCGCCCGATGGTCGCTACCTGACGCTGCTGCGCAACCGCGCCGACGACCGCGAGCGCTATGACCTGTGGGGCTTCGACCGCCAGACGGCTGAGTGGAAGATGCTGGTGGATTCGCTCAAGCTCTCGTCCGGCCGCCAGTTGACCGAGGCCGAGAAGATGCAGCGCGAACGCCAGCGCATCGGCGATCTCAAGGGCATCGTGTCGTACGAGTGGAGCGCGGACGGCAAGTCTGTGCTGGTGCCGGTGGACGGCGACCTGCTGCTGGCCGGGCTCGACGGCTCGGTGCGCAAGGTTGAAGGAACCAAGGGGGGCGAGCTGACGCCGAAGCTGGGGCCGAAGGGCGAGCACATCGCCTTTGTGCGCGACCGCCGTCTGTGGGCAGGGCCGGTGACCGGTGGGGCAGCGCAGGCGATCACGCCGGAAGAGGCGAATGCCGACGTCCATTGGGGCGAGGCCGAGTTTGTCGCACAGGAGGAAATGAACCGCTTCAACGGCTTCTGGTGGTCTCCCGATGAAAGCCGCATCGCGGTAGAGCGCTTTGACGAAAGCATGGTCGGCGTGGTCACGCGCGCCGCTATCGGTGCGGAAGGCACCAAGACTTTCGATCAGCGCTATCCGGCTGCGGGCACGCCCAACGCCGAAGTCTCGCTCTATGTGATGGGGCCGGATGGCTCGAACCGCGTGCAGGTCGATCTGGGCAAGGACAAGGACATCTACCTCGCCCGCGTCGACTGGGCGCCCGATGGCAAGACGCTCTACGTCCAGCGCATGAACCGTGAGCAGACCGTGCTCGACATGCTCAAGGTCGATCCTGCGACCGGTAAGTCGAGCGTGCTGTTCAGCGAGAAGGCGGCGGACAGGCACTGGATCGATCTTTCGGACAGCTATCGCTTCCTGTCGGACGGCAGCCTTGTCTGGTGGTCGCAGCGCGATGGCTTCGGGCATCTGTACCGCTTCAACAAGGGCAAGTGGAGCCAGCTGACCAAGGGTGAGTGGGTCGTCACCGGCCTGGTCGGCGTCGGCGAGAAGGGCGGCAAGCTTTACCTGACGGGCACCAAGGACGACGTTCTGGCGCAACAGGTCTATGCGATGGACCTCAAGGCGCCGGGCAAGCTGACCCGTCTTACCGAACTCGGCTGGGTCAACAGCGCGGGCATGGACAAGAGCGGCCAGACGCTGATGATCACGCGATCGTCGGACGCACAGCCGGCGCAGTCCTATATTGCGGACACCACGGGCAAGCGCCTGGCGTGGATCGAGGAGAACAAGGTCACTGGCTCGCACCCCTATGCGTCCTACCTTGCCAGCCATCGTCCCGCGCAATTCGGCACCATCCCAGCGGCTGATGGCACGCCGCTGCATTACACGATGATCACGCCACCGCTGGAACCCGGCAAGAAGTACCCGGTGTTCACCTACCACTACGGCGGGCCGACCGCGCAAGTGGTAGCCAAGGGCTTCCAGGGCGCGCTGGCACAGGCGATTGTCGACAAGGGCTACATCTACTTCGCTATCGACAATCGCGGGTCGGAGAACCGCGGCGTGAAGTTCGCCTCGGCGCTGCACCACGCGATGGGCACGGTCGAGGTCGAGGACCAGCTGGCAGGCGCCAACTGGCTGAAGAAGCAGAACTTCGTCGATGCCGACAAGATCAGCACCTTCGGCTGGTCTTATGGCGGCTACATGTCGATCAAGATGCTCGAGGCCAATCCAGGCGCCTATGCGGCGGGCATTGCCGTGGCGCCGGTGACCAAGTGGCAGATGTACGACACGACCTATACCGAGCGTTACCTGGGCGATCCGAACAAGCTGCCGCAAGTCTACGAGAAGTCGAACGCGCTGGCCGACACCGGCAAGATAAGCGATCCGCTGCTCGTCATCCACGGCATGGCCGACGACAACGTGGTGTTCGAGAATGCGTCGGCGATCATCGCCAAGATGCAGGCCGAGGCGGTGCCGTTCGAGATGATGCTCTATCCCGGCTACACGCACCGCATCAGCGGGCCGAAGGTGAGCCAGCACTTGTACGAGACGATTTTCCGCTTCCTTGACCGTAATGGCGCAGGGAGTGGCAAGTAGCCTCACTTCATGGGCCTAAAGCCCAAAACACTTGGCTGGTCGGAACCAGCCGCTAGGGAACGGCCCGTCCGCTGTTGAAGGGCGGGCCGCAGGAAGGGAATGGAAATGGGTTACCGGGTTGTAGTGGTCGGTGCGACGGGGAATGTGGGCCGCGAGATGCTCAACATTCTGGCCGAGCGCGAGTTTCCCTGCGACGAGATCGCGGCGGTTGCTTCGTCGCGTTCGCAGGGCACCGAGATCGAGTTCGGCGAAACGGGCAGGATGCTGAAAGTCCAGAACGTCGACAATTTCGATTTCACCGGCTGGGACATTGCCCTGTTCGCAGCGGGTTCGGGCCCGACGCAGGTTCATGCCCCCCGCGCTGCCGCCGCAGGCTGCGTAGTGATCGACAACTCGTCGCTCTACCGCATGGACCCGGACGTGCCGCTGATCGTGCCCGAGGTTAACCCGGATGCAATCGACGGCTATACCGCGAAGAACATCATCGCCAATCCGAACTGCTCGACCGCGCAGATGGTCGTTGCACTGAAGCCGCTGCACGATGCTGCGAAGATCAAGCGCGTCGTCGTCTCGACCTATCAGTCGGTTTCCGGCGCGGGCAAGGAAGGCATGGACGAGCTGTTCGAACAGAGCCGTGCGATCTTCGTCGGCGACCCGGTCGAGCCCAGGAAGTTCACCAAGCAGATCGCCTTCAACGTGATCCCGCACATCGACGTCTTCCTTGACGATGGTTCGACCAAGGAAGAGTGGAAGATGGTCGCCGAAACCAAGAAGATCCTCGATCCCAAGGTCAAGGTCACCGCCACCTGCGTGCGCGTGCCGGTGTTCATCGGTCACTCGGAATCGCTGAATATCGAGTTCGAGAACGAGATTTCGGCCGAGGAAGCGCAGAACATCCTGCGCGAAGCGCCGGGCGTGATGCTGATCGACAAGCGCGAGAACGGCGGATACGTGACGCCGGTCGAATGCGTGGGCGATTTCGCCACTTTCGTGTCGCGCGTGCGCGAGGATTCGACCATCGACAACGGCCTGAACATCTGGTGCGTTTCGGACAACCTGCGCAAGGGTGCGGCACTGAACGCAGTGCAGATCGCCGAACTGCTCGGCCGTCGCCACCTCAAGAAGGGCTGATCATCGCATGACGGAAGCAACCACCGAGTTCTTCCCAGGCTTTGGCGGAGCGCAATTGGCGCTGCATCGCTTAGGCGCGGGAAGACCGGTGGTGCTTCTGCATGGCCTGTTTTCCTCCGCCGAGGTCAATTGGATCAAGTTCGGAACGGCGGCGAAGCTGGCCGAGGCGGGCTTCGAATGCCTGATGCCCGATCTGCGCGTCCATGGGCATAGCGCTGCACCGCATGACCCGGCCGCCTATCCCCAGGACGTGCTGGTGCGCGATCTTGAGGCTTTGGTGGCGCATCTTGGCCTGACAGACTTCGATCTGGTCGGTTTTTCGCTGGGCTCGCGAACCGCAGCGCGCGCAGTGATTGGTGGCATGAGACCGCGCAAGCTGGTGCTTTCGGGCATGGGACTCGAAGGGCTGGCCGGTTGGGCGCGGCGGCAGGACTTCTTCCTCGACGTCATCAACCGGTTCGGCACCATCAAGCGCGACGATCCGGCATACTTCTCGCAGCAGTTCCTCAAGACCATGGGCGTTGACCGGCTGGCGGCGCGGATGCTGCTCGGCACCATGGCGGACACCGATCCGGCAGAGCTTTCCGCGATTACCATGCCCACACAGGTGCTGTGCGGCGATCAGGACAATGACAATGGATCGGCCGAACGGTTGGCCGAAGCCCTACCCGATGCGACGCTGACGTTCATCCCCGGCACGCATATGAGTTGCGTGACACGTCCGGAAATGGGGGAGCGTCTGGCCGAATTCCTCGCCTGAGGGGACGCAAAAAAGGTTGTCAGAGCCCTCTTGCCGACAGCGTGCAATGATGGCAGCTTCGATCCCACAAACGAACGGGCCGGCAAGAGCCCTTTTCGGGATTGAGAATGCGAATGATCTGGAAGAGCCTGCTGGCGGCGGCTGCCGTCAGCGTTCTTGCCCCTTCGGCAGCTCAGGCGGCAACTGCCACCGTCAGCGCGGTAAAGCCCGAAGGTGTGGCTGAAGCGTTGAAGAACCTGGGGTATACTGCCGAACTCGCCAAAGACGCCAACGGCGATCCACTGATCAACACAGAGATCGGGGGCTGGCAGGCAGCGCTGCTGTTTTACGAATGCAACGAAAAGACCCATGACGGGTGCCAGTCGCTGCAATTTGTGGCAAATTTCACGCCCGAGAAGAAGTTCACTGCCGAAGACGCCGTGCGCTTCAACCGCAATACCCGTTTTGCCTCGGTCTCACTGGGCAAGGACGATGCCGTGATGATGACATGGGACATGGTCACCGGGAAGGGCATAGACTTCGAGGTTTTCTCCAACTCGGTCGATATGTTCCGCAGCGCCATGGATACGCTGGGCGCGGAAGTCTTCAAGTAATCAGGACCCCGCTTCGGCCACCCCGAAGCGAAGGGACGCAACCTCGGCAATCCGCAAGCAGGGCTAGCTGCTTCGGATTGCCTTTTCTTTTGTGACTTAACGAAACGGCGGTTCGTTAAAGGCGCGCAGCTTGCGGCTGTGGAGGCGGGGGCCTTCCTGTCGTAGCAGGTCACAAGCGGTCGTGCCGATGGCGAGATGGGCGGCGATGGCTTCCTCGTAGAAGCGGTTCGCCTGGCCCGGCAGTTTGATCTCCCCGTGCAGAGGCTTGTCCGAGACGCACAACAGGGTGCCGTAGGGCACGCGGAAGCGATAGCCCTGCGCGGCGATCGTGGCGCTCTCCATGTCGATGCCGACCGCGCGGCTGAGTGACAGGCGACGGGCGGAGTGGGTGTAGCGCAGTTCCCAATTGCGATCGTCGGTGGTGACGATCGTGCCGGTGCGCATGCGCTTCTTGAGATCGGTGCCGCCTTCGCCTGACACGAGCTCCGCCGCCTTCTGCAGTGCCACCTGCACTTCGGCAATTGCGGGAATAGGGATTTCGGGCGGGAGGACGGGATCAAGCACGTGGTCATCGCGCAGATAGGCGTGGGCGAGGACGTAGTCGCCGATCTTCTGGGTCGGCCGCAAGCCGCCGCAATGACCGATCATCAGCCAAGCCTCGGGGCGCAGCACCGCGAGGTGGTCGCAAATCGTCTTGGCGTTGGAGGGGCCGACGCCGATGTTCACCAGCGTGATGCCCGACTTGTCCGGCGCCACGAGGTGGTAGGCCGGCATCTGGTGACGCCGCCAGGCGGTGTCGGACAGGCGGGCGCGGGCGTTCTCGGTTCGTGCATCCAGGGAAAGGCCGCCCGCGCCGGTGAGGGCGATGAAATTCTCGCCATCGATCTGCTGCGCGGCCCAATCGACGAACTCGTCGACATAGCGGTGATAGTTGGTGAACAGGATGTAGCGCTGGAAATCGTCGATCTGCGTCCCGGTATAATGCGCCAGGCGGGCGAGACTGAAATCGGTGCGCAAGCCGTCAAACAGTGACAGCGGCAGCGGGCCATCGCCCACATCATAATCGGCATCCGCGATTTCGTCGCCGATGTGGGCGAGGTCGGTGGCGGGGAAGTGCTGCGCCAGTTCCTGCGGGTTTATACGGCCGATCTGGGCGCCATAGGCACCGTCGAGCACATAGGGGAAGGGTATTTCCTGCCGCGAGGGGCGGACCGCGATCTCGACCTCGAAGCCTTCGCGGATCAGGTCGATCTGCTCGTTCAGGTAATCGTCGAACAGCGCGGGCCGCGTGACCGTGCACGAATAGTCACCACGCTGGGTGAGACGTCCGAACGCCCTCCCTGTCGATTCATGGCTTGGCTCCGCATTGAGGCGGACGTGCAGTTCGGGGTAGCAGTAGCTGCCGTCGGTCCGCCGCTGCGAGGGGGGCAGGGTGCCGTGGTTGGCGTAGTCCGCTATGTCGGCCCTGAGCGTGGCGACGGCGTTGTCGTAGATGCGGGAAAGTTCGGCGACGATCGTTTCAGTTGTTTCCATCCCCACTTGTCTAGCGCGGCTGCGTGTCCCTGCAAAGACACCGCCATGCGCACGAAGTCAGCAATCCAAACAGGTCTTGCGCCTTGCAGGCGTTCGAATGATAACGCTGTCAAATATTGGGAGAACCACGAAGATGCGCCTTGGATTGAGTTCGCTTGCGATAATCGCGCTGATGGGAGCCGGCTCTGCCTCGGCCCAGAACACCACTGCCGCCGTGGCACCGGTCATTGATGTTCACATGCACGCCATGGCCGACGCGCCCTGGGCCACGCCCGTTTGCCCGAATCAGGCCCGCTTCGAAGCCTCGGATCCGAAGAATGGACCCGAAGCACCGTTCGGCTGGTCCAGCGAGGAGTGTTCGCCCAAGCTCTATCCGGCACCCAAGGGCGAGTACATGAAGGCAGTCCTGGCCGAGATGGAGCGCCTCAATGTGCGCGGCGTCGTCTTCGGCGATGTCGAGGCGGTGAAGACGTGGCAGGCGGCGGCGCCGGCGCGCGTCATTCCAGGAACTGCGTTCGGGCGGGTTGAAGGCGGGGATCCAGCCAAGCAGCTCAAGATGCTGGAGGTTGCCTTCACCAAGGAGGGCTTCAAGGTCATGGGCGAGATCGGCTTGCAGTACGAAGGCATCTCGCCATCGGACATGCGCGTCGATCAGTACTTCGCGCTGGCAGAGAAGCTGGACATTCCGGTGGCGATACACATGGGCACGGGCGGTTCTGGCCGCGCCAACATTGCGATGCCGAAGTATCGTGGCTCGATGGGCAACCCGCTGTTGCTGGAGGAATTGCTGGCGCGACACCCGAAGCTGCGGGTGCAGGTGATGCATGCCGGGTATCCGATGATCGACAACATGCTGACGCTGCTGCAGGCCAACAGCCACGTCTATGTCGATATTGCCGGACTGATCTGGAGCTACCCGCGCAAGGACGTGAACCACTACATCGAGCGACTGGTCGATGCCGGCTTTGGCGACCGCGTGATGTACGGGACGGACCAGCTCGCATGGCCTGGGCTGATGGCTTACTCGATCGGGCTGATACAGAACGCGGACTATCTGAGCCCAGAGCAGAAGCGCGACATTCTCTACAACAATGCCGCGCGCTTCCTGCGGCTTGAACCTGCGAAGTAAAGCGAAAGAAAAAGGGGCGCCCCGAAGGACGCCCCCAATTCTGTTGCCGAAAAGCGATGAAGCCTCAGGCTTCGGTCGCTTCCTCGCCGCCTTCCAGCAGCTCGGCCGGGATTTCGCCCGGTTCTGCGTTCGGATCGTAGGCTTCGGTGAAGCCGCCGGTCTCGTTGTCGAACATCGCGTCGATGACGTTGACGCCCTTCGACTGCAGTTCGGCTTCGTCGGGCGAACGCGCGACGTTGACCTTGACGTTCACCGAGACTTCCGGGTGCAGCGAGACCTTGACGTCGTAGACGCCGAGGGTCTTGATCGGGCGTTCGAGCACGATCATGGCCTTGCTGACCTTGGCGCCCTGTTCGACCAGAGCGTCGGCGATGTCGCGAACCGAGACCGAGCCGTAAAGCTGGCCAGCGTTCGAAGCGGCGCGGATGAGCACGACTTCCTTGCCTTCGACGTTGCCTGATTCATTCTGGGCGTCTTCGCGGCGGGCGGCGTTTTCGGCTTCGATGCGGGCGCGGTTGGCTTCGAAGACCTTGCGGTTGGCTTCGTTGGCGCGCAGGGCCTTCTTGTTGGGAAGAAGGAAGTTGCGGGCATAGCCGTCCTTCACGGTGACTTCGTCACCGATCGAACCCAGCTTCTCGATGCGCTCGAGCAGGATGATCTGCATGGGTAGCGCTCCTTACTTCACGATGTAGGGCAGGAGGCCGATGTGCCGGGCGCGCTTGATCGCCTGGCTCAGCTCACGCTGCTTCTTCGCCGAAACGGCGGTGATGCGCGACGGAACGATCTTGCCACGCTCGGACATGAAGCCCTGCAGCAGGCGCACGTCCTTGTAGTCGATCTTCGGCGCGTTCTTGCCCGAGAACGGGCAGCTCTTGCGGCGACGGAAAAACGGACGAGCCATGTCTTATTCCCCTTCGCGTTCGCGGCGACGGCTGCGCTCGCGATCGTTCTTGCGCATCATCACGGACGGGCCGGCTTCATGCTCGTCAACGCGGACGGTCATGTAGCGGATCACGTCTTCGTTGATCTGCGTCTGACGCTCGAGCTCGGCGATCACGTCGCCCGAAGCTTCGATGTTCAGCAGCACGAAGTGCGCCTTGCGGTTCTTCTGGATCTTGTATGCCAGCGAACGGAGGCCCCAGGTCTCGGTCTTGGTGACCTTGCCGTTGTTGCTCTCGACGATTTCGGTGGCGGCGGCCGCGAGCGTATCAACCTGAGCCTGGCTCAGATCCTGGCGCGCGAGAAAGACATGCTCGTAAAGCGGCATGCTTCGTGCTTCCTTATCTAACTAACCGATCGCTGGCTTGTCCGCGGGATTGCGGGGCCCCTCCGGCTTTCTTCGGTTTTCACGGGACATCCCGCGAAGGGGCGGCGCATAGCGATTCTGGCGTGGATAGCAAGCCTGAACTTGGCCGGGGTTGGCTTGCCAAGGGCTGATGACTTGCCTTTAATCGCTCCATTAAGGGAGGTGCAGGATGCTGGTCAAAGTCGAACGTCACGATGCCGTGGCCGTGGTTACGCTCAACCGCCCGGAAGCGATGAACGCCTTGTCTTCGGCTATGCGCGCCGAACTGGCGCAGGTGATGCGCGATGTCGATGCGGACGAAAGCATCCGCGCAGTCGTGCTGACGGGAGCAGGGGAGCGTGCGTTCACGGCTGGGCTCGATCTCAAGGAGCTTGGGTCCGATACCTCGAAGCTGGGCGATGCCAACGCCGGTGAGGCCGAACGCAATCCGGTCAAGGCGGTGGAGCAGTGCCGCAAACCGGTGATCGGTGCGATCAATGGGGTGGCCATCACCGGTGGCTTCGAACTGGCGCTGGCATGTGATGTGCTGATCGCCAGCCAGAATGCGCGCTTTGCCGATACCCATGGGCGCGTCGGAATCATGCCCGGCTGGGGGCTCTCGCAGAAGCTCTCGCGGATGATTGGCATTTCGCGAGCGAAAGAGCTGTCGCTGACGGGCAACTTCATCAGTGCAGATCAGGCCTGCGCCTGGGGGCTGGTGAACCGCGTGGTTCCGACAGCAGACCTCCTGTCCACATGCATTGCGCTGGCGCAGGACATGGCAAGCATCGAGCCGCGTATGACAACGGCTTACAAGGCCTTGATCGACGACGGCTACGCCTTGGCCTTCGCTGAGGCACTGGCGCTTGAAGGCCAGGTCTCCCGTGCAATGAACGGGAAGGTCGATGCGAGGCAAGTCGAAGCGCGCCGCCGCGAGGTAATGGAGCGGGGCCGCGCGCAGGGGTAAGGGGGCCGCCGGCCATGCTCGTCAGAAGCGCGCAGGCGAAACCGGCGGGGCAGCAGAGGCGGTCTGCTTCAATGGGGCGCCACAGAACAGGATCGAGGTCAGGTTTGTGGTGCGGCCGGCGAGGTAGCTCAAGACCGCCAGCAGCAGGACAGCGCCGGCGCTGACCAGCCATTGGGCCTCGGCCGGCAGGGGTAGTGACCGTGCCTGCGGCAGGACGATCATCGCCCAGACCAGGTGGAAGAGATAGATCGCCAGTGCGCCGTTGACGAAGAAGGTCACGACCTTGCTCGGTCCTCTCACTGCCCAGGCCAGCAGGCGAAACAGCGCAAGCGACATGAGATAGGCCAGCGGCAGTTCGAGCGCGCGCAGCGCCAGCGTCCCGGCGAGGTCAGGATAGATTTCCTTGCCCAGCGCAGGTCGGATAAGCGGATCGAGCGGGACGTAGGGTACCAGCAGCACTGCGATGCCGGGAATGATCCAGCGGCTGCGCAGCGCGAAGATATGCTCGCCAAGCTGGCCGTGCCAGGCCACCACACCAAGCGCGAACCCCGCGGCGTGGAACACGTATTGCTGCCACAGCAGGGTCTCGCTCGGCGCGTTCGGGATCGGCGGGACCTGTTCGATTGCGTAACGCAACAGGCCCCACAGCGCGAGCGAGGCCAGCAAGACCAGCCCTCCGGGGCCTTCGAGCAGCATGGCGCGCCGGACACCGGAGCCGGGCTTCAAGCGCTGCATCGGCATGGCGGCATAGGTGACGCAGAAGCCCAGCAGCACGACCAGAAACCAAAGGTGATCGAGCGCCAGGGGCAGTCCGAGAAAGGTCGGTGATGCTTTGTGCAGTAGCTGGTCCTGCAAGCGGAACTGCAGCGCGCCGAGTGTAAGAAGGCTCGCCGCGAATGGCAGGCCAAGCCGCCGCGTTCGCTCCGCCAGCCACGCTTTCGTGCCTTTCCGCTCGCGGATCATGCCAGCAAAATACCCGGCCAGCATGAAGAAGGCGAACATGCGGAACACGTGTGTCAGCGAGGCCCAGCCACCGATCACCAGCGATTGCTGGAAGTCTGTTGCGGGCGGTGCGCTCTCGAAGATCGCCTTGGTCGCGACGTGAAAAGGCAGGCCCAGCAGCAGCAGCAAGGCACGGGCGGCATCGAGATGGTGCAGGCGTTTCGCGGGCGAGGACATCGTCGCGCTCTAGCGGTTCCCGCCCGTCTAAGCGAGATAGGCATTCCTATCGGTGGCATCGTCGACGGGCGGACGGCGTTAGGGTGAAAGTAACCACCGCCGTTTAGTCTGAGACGCTGAAAATCCTGCAACTTTTGCTTGAACGAAACTGTCTGATGGTCAGAGGCATATTCAGGGGGCTGGTAAAGCCGGGGGCAGTAGCAAGCGCTGACTGCCCTTCCGCTAAGCCCCCTGCCGGCTCTCCGGCCACGGTTCATGTCGATTCAGCGGTTCGGCTTGCGGTTCTGGACGGGTTCGAAGAGGGCGGTCTTGGCTGGCTTTGGGCCACGGACGGCGAAGGCCGGTTGAGCTATATCACGCAGACGATTCTCGACCATGCACAGTCGTATATCGGGCGCCCTTTTCCGAGCGTGGTTGAAACCGACAACAGCGCCGCCGCAGGCCAGCCATCGCGTTCCCTGGCTTTCCAGTTCTCTGCCCACAGCCGGATATCGGATGTCATCGTGCGCTTTGCCGTCCGCCGTGATGACCAGCGTTGGTGGTCCTTGTCCGGACAGCCAAGGTACACGCCGGAAGGCACATTCACCGGTTACGTCGGCTTTGCCCGTGACGTGACGCAGGAATATGCGCGGCAACGCGAGGATGAACGCGCCGCCGAATTCGATTCACTCACCGGTCTTTTCAACCGGCATCGCATGACGCGCAGGTTGGATGCCATACTGGCAGCCTATCGCGCTTCCGGCCGCTGCTGCAGCTTGCTGATGCTCGATCTCGACAAGTTCAAGCACGTCAACGATACGATGGGCCATCCCGCCGGAGACGAACTGCTGCGCCAGGTGGCCGAACGCTTGCGCAAGGTCGTCGGGGATCGTGGCGATATCGGCCGCCTGGGTGGCGACGAGTTCCAGGTCATCCTGCCCGACATCGAAGATCGCGGCCGTTTGGGCGAGATTGCCTCCAAGCTGATCCAGATGATCTCGCAGCCGTATGCCATCGAAGGCAAGCGTGCAGTCATCGGCACTTCGGTTGGTGTTGCCGTGGCGCCGCACGATGGCGAGGACCGCGAAGCGCTGGTGGCATCGGCCGACCTTGCGCTCTATGCCGCCAAGAACGGCGGTCGGGGGCAATTCCGCTTCTTTTCGGCCGAGCTCAAGGACGAGGCGCAGGAGCGCACGATCCTCACCGAAGATCTGCGGGAAGCACTGGGGCGCGGTGAACTGGAACTGCATTACCAGCCTGTCGTCCGGATTGCCGACAACTATGTCGTGGGATTCGAGGCGCTGATGCGCTGGAATCATCCCGAACGGGGAGCGATCGCGCCTTCGGTGTTCATTCCGATCGCCGAAGAGAGCAACCTGATCGTCCCCTTGGGCGAATGGGCCTTGCGGCAGGCTTGCGCCGATGCAGCCCAGTGGCCGGACAGCGTGCGCTTGTCGGTCAACGTTTCGGCCGTGCAGTTTGCCGTGTCGGGTTTCGTCAATGCAGTGGCATCTGCAGTGGCGACAAGCGGGATCGATCCGGAACGTCTGGAGCTCGAACTGACCGAAACCGTGTTCATGCGGGACAGCGAAGCGGTTGACGAGGTGTTTGCGTCACTGAAAGGGCTGGGTGTGCGCCTTGCCCCCGATGACTTCGGAACGGGCTACTCCTCGCTCAGCTATCTGCGTTCGGCTCCGTTCGACAAGCTCAAGATCGACCGCAGCTTTGTCGAGACTTGTGCGGCGAAGGACAACAACAGCGCCAAGATCATCTCCGCGATCATCGGTCTGGCCGAGGCGCTGGGCATGGAGACTACGGTTGAAGGCGTCGAGGCGTTCGACCAGCTCGACGTGGTGAAGAAGCGGGGGGCCAAGCTCGTGCAGGGGCATCTCTTTGCCCGTGCCATGCCTCTGGCCGAGGTGGAGGCAAAACTCGAGAGCGGCGATCTGAAGCTTGAGCCCAACGGCCCGAAGCGGCATCGCCCGGAGAGAAGGTCGGTATTCCGCCGCGTGACAGTGATCCATGAGGACCACCGCTACGAAGCCGTCATGCGCGACCTTTCTCGCACTGGTGCGCGGATCGACGGCTTGCTCGGCGTGCCGGTGGGGACCAGCCTTGTCGTCGACCTGGGCGGGGGGCAACTGGTCGTCTCGATGGTGGTTCGTTCTGAGGAGGCGGTGATCGGCGTCGAATTCGAACAGCCCCTGACCAGCGATGGCGCTGGTGGCCTGTGCACACGTCACCGGGTGCCGCCATCGACGTTACAAGCTGCGGGCGCTGCTGCCGAACCGAAGGGCAAACCGCGCTTCATCCAGGTTGCCGTGCCGGGCTCGCGCGAGAGAACCTGACAAAATTGCGCCGAACGGGACCCTTGCACTCGTCTCGTCGTTCCCGCACATCGCACTTTCGATTTTCCGCCTCTGCAAGGATCCCACCCAGAATGCCTACCGGCCTTGTCGCCCTGCTTGACGACGTGTCCGTCATCGCCCGTGCCGCTGCTGCCTCGCTTGACGATGTGAGTGCCGCCGCAGCTAAGGCCGGGACCAAGGCCGCAGGCGTAGTGATCGACGACGCGGCGGTGACCCCCTCATACGTGACCGAATTCACCCCGGATCGCGAATTGCCGGTCATCGCGCGCATCGCCAAGGGCAGTCTGTTCAACAAGCTGGTGATCCTGCTGCCTGCAGCTCTGTTGCTCAGCGCGTTCCTGCCATGGGCGATCACGCCCCTGCTGATGGCCGGGGGGCTGTTCCTCTGCTTCGAGGGGGCGGAGAAGCTTCTGGAAAAGCTGGGGGCTGAGAAACATGGCCAGACCCTGGAAGACCAGCCGGCCGATGCAGCGTCATTCGAGAATGAACGCGTTTCCGGTGCGGTGCGGACAGACCTGATCCTGTCGGCCGAGATCATGGCGATCGCCCTGGCCGAAGTGGCTGATCAGGGCATCATTCAGCAGGCGCTGATTCTGGCGCTCGTCGGTGTGGTCATCACCATCGCGGTTTATGGCACTGTCGGCTTCATCGTGAAGATGGACGATATCGGTTTGCATCTTGTGAAGCGGACCTCGGCCACGGCCAAGGCCATCGGCGGGTTTCTTCTGCGAGCGATGCCAGTGTTGCTGGCAGTGCTGGCCACGGTCGGCACGGCGGCGATGCTTTGGGTCGGCGGCGGCATCATCCTCCATGGGCTGGAGGTTCTGGGCATCTCGGGGCCGGCACACCTTGCACACGAGGGGCAGCATTGGGTGGAGCATGCAACGGGCGCACTTGGTGGAGTGCTGGGCTGGCTCACCTACGCCGTGCTTTCTGCTCTGGTCGGCGTGGTGCTTGGTGCTATCGTCGCCTTTGTCGTCCACGCCATCGGCAAAGCGCGAGGAAAACACTGACGCGTCAGGCTGCGCGGCGGACGGGCGCCTGCTTCGGCGAATGCCCCTCGCGATAGTGGCGGATGGCAAACTCGCTCACCAGGCGTTCGAACACAGCGTCGTGCAGGCGATGTTCGAACTCCAGCCCCGAGACCCGATCCCGACTCCACACCACGAACGCCAGCTTGGGCTGGAGGCCCGGCAGCATCAGGTAGAGCGGTTCGTCGATCCGCAGCTTCTCGAGTCCCTCGATCCTCGCGCCGTAAGGATTGAGATCCTTAAGCATAACCGTTGACCGTGTTGCGCCGTGCTTGCAGCGAACCGGAAGCTCGATTCCCACGCGTGAGGCGCGGCGCTTTACATCAAGTTCTTCGGAACTGGTATCCAGCCACATGACAGATCCTCCTCTGGTATTAACCACATGGATAAGGACGGAGCGTCGGGACAGGATTTCAGGGCGGTACGTGTTTGCCACAAGACCCGTGCGTCAGTTGCAAGCGGCACAGCTTGATTTGCAAGTGTAACGCGAGGCCAGCTTGCGCTGGATCAAGGCTCCGACTGTTGAGGGCATTAATCACGCATAGCTTCACAGGATGCCAAGGAGATCCTCATGACCGCCGCAAGCCTTGCCGAACTCGCCCCGCTTCGTCCCTTTGCAACGCGCGACGGCACGCGCCTGGATGTGCGTGCGGCCTTTGCCGAAGACGAGGCGGTGCTGGAAAGCTTCTTCGAAAACGTCAGCGCTGAGGACCGCCGCTTCCGTTTTCTCGCAGCAAGCCGCCATGTCGGACACGACCAGCTCTATCCACTGACCCATTGCGATCACTGGCGCACTGAAAGCTTCCTGGCATTTGATCATGAGAGCGGGGTGCTCGTAGCCTCGGCGGTACTCGCCTGCGACGCCAAGATGGAGACCGGGGAAATCGCCGTCTCGATCCGCAACGACTGGCGCGGTCGCGGCATCGGCTGGGCGATGCTCGACCTGCTTGGTGAAGAAGCGCGCAAGCGCGGGCTGCGGCGCGTGATCTCGATCGAGGATCGTGACAACCATGCCGCCATCGAACTTGAGCGCGAACGCGGCTTCGTGCCCCGTGCCATCGATGGTGACCCGCGCCTCGTGCTGCTGGAAAAGCGCTTCGACTGACGCAGTTCCTCGGGTCGCATCGAGGCTGCAGCCGGGGCAGGGGAAGGCCTGCTCCGGCTTTTGTTACTCAGGGTAATCGGGCGAGCATATCCCGCGCAAACAGCGAAAGCGTGTCGTCGCGCGCGCCCATGATTACGATCCGGTCGCCCGGGCGGGCAAGGACAACGATCCGGTCGGCGCAATCATCGCGCGAGGGGAGGTATTCGGCCTGCCCGCCGTGCTCGCGGATCATGCCGACGATGCGCTCTGACCCGACCGAGCGATCCACCGTTCCACCGAAGTACACAGGATCGCACAGGATCGTGACGTCTTCCGGAGACAGTCGGGTCGCCAGGACTTCTGCGAGTTCGTGGCCCATCTGTCGCAGCGGACCATAGCCGTGCGGCTGGAAGAACGCGATCACCCGGCCCGGGTGGGCCTTGAGGGTGGCGAGAGTGGCCGCGACCTTTTCAGGGTTATGACCGAAATCGTCGATGACCGTGATCCCGCCGGCGCTGGTGCCGACGATGTCGAAGCGGCGGGCCAAGCCGGAAAAGCCTGCAAGGTGCCGAACACCGTCGTTCAGCGGTACTCCGGTGGCCTGCGCTGCAGCAAGCGCCGCCAGCGCATTGGCAAGGTTGTGGCGGCCCGGCACCTTGAGCGTGAGCGGATGGGCGGCGCCGTCGTTGCGGTCGATGACCGTCGCGGAGATTGAAGTGGGCCCTTCCGCAATCGTGCCTGGTTCTACGAAGATGCGCGCATTGCCTGCAAACCCGAACGTCACTGCCTTGTTTGCGCGATGTACCAGTGCAAGGCTTTCCGGGTCATCGGCGTTGATTACTGCAATCGCCGCCCGGCCGAGGAAATCGCCAAACAACTCGTGCAGTTCCTCCAGGCTCTTGTGATCGAGACTGACGTTGTTCAGCACTGCAATCGATGGATCGTAGAGCGCGATGGAGCCATCGCTCTCGTCAACCTCCGAAACAAAAATGCCGCCAGAGCCGACTCTTGCGGAGGCGAACGGTGCATCCGCCGCAACAAAGTTCTTCATCACCGCGCCGTTCATGATCGTGGGATCCCACCCTGCGGCGGTGAGGATCCATCCGATCATCCCCGTCACGGTGGATTTGCCGCTGGTGCCGCCCACCGCAATGCTATGCGCACTCGCGTTGAACAGTCTCGACAGCAACTCTGCGCGGCTCATACGCTCACAGCCGAGCGCCTTGGCTTGGACGACTTCGGGGACAGTATCCTCGACAGCCGCCGAGGCTACGAGCACTTGGCCTGCCGAGGTCAGGCCTGAACCATCCTGCGCAAACAGCTTAAAGCCGAGCGTTTCCAGCCATGCGAACTTCTCCGGCGTCCTGCCCTGATCGCGGCTGCGGTCAGACCCTGCAACCTGGGCCCCCATTCCCCGCAGGATCAGCGCGAGCGGCAACATCCCCGAGCCGCCGATCCCGCAAAAGAACCAGTTGCGCGTGGTGAGATCGGAAGGGGCTGCAGGATCGGTCGTGGTCATGCCCTTGCGGTATGCGCCCGCGCGGCTGGTGACAACCATCCGATTGCCGCTTTTACCGCAGCGGAGAAACCGGCTAGGGAATGCGGGTGACCAGACGCATCGCCATCTGCGCGCCTTCGACGCCGTTCACACGGGAAGACGCCGCGCGCGTGATTGCCTTGGCCGAGGCGGAATCCCCCGAACTCGAACTTGTTTTCCACGAACAGTGCTTTGTCAGCGATGGGCACTTCGCCGGATCGGACGCACTGCGGCGCGCAGCATTCGTCGAATGCGCCAATGATCCCGCGTTCGAGGCGGTTTGGTTCGTGCGCGGTGGTTACGGCGCCAATCGCATCGCCATGGATGCGTTGCCCGAGCTCAGCGCGTCGGCCTATGACAAGCAGTATCTGGGCTACTCGGACGGCGGGACTTTGCTCGGACTGCTGTACCGCGCCGGCATTGGCCGGCAGGTCCATGCACCTATGCCGGTCGATCTGCGCCGGCCGGGCGGCGAGGCTGCTGTCCTGCGCACTCTGGATTGGCTAAACGGAGGTCGTGCCGGCCTTGAACCTTCGCTTGCCGGCGGGAAGCCCGCCGTCGCGTTCAACCTGATGACGCTCGCAATGCTGTGCGGGACGCCACTGATGCCGAACCTCTCCGGGCACGTCGTGATGGTCGAGGAAGTTGCCGAGTACCTCTATGCGGTGGACCGGCTGCTGTTCCATGTCACCGGCAGCCTTTCCCTGGTCGGCGTGGCAGGGCTTCGCCTTGGCCGCGTCAGCGACGTGCCTGAAAACGACCGCCCCTTCGGTTGCCAGGTCGAGGACATGGCGCGACACTGGTGCTCGCGCACCGGGATCGCCTATCTCGGGCAGGCCGACATCGGCCACGATATCGACAACAAGATCGTCCCGTTCGGGCTTGCCTGAAGAGAACGGCGGCAATAGGGCGCGCGCCACAGTAGTGACGGCAACCAATTCGGGCGCGATTGAGGAGAGTTGCAATGCGAGCTTTCGTTTTTCCGGGGCAGGGCAGCCAGAAGGTCGGCATGGGCCTCGAGCTTGCCGAAGCCAGCGCCGTGGCGCGCGAAGTGTTCGAGGAAGTTGACGACGCGCTTGGCCAGAAGCTTTTCCAGATCATGAAGGAAGGCCCGGAAGACGCTCTGACCCTTACCGAAAACGCCCAGCCCGCGATCATGGCCAACGCCCTCGCCGTGCTGCGCGTGCTCGAGAAGGAAGGGGGCATCACGCTAGCAGAGAAGGCCGATTTCGTGGCCGGGCACAGCCTTGGCGAATATACTGCGCTTTGCGCTGCGAGCGCGTTCAGCCTTGCCGATACCGCACGCTTGCTGAAGCTGCGCGGCCAGTCGATGCAGGCTGCGGTGCCTGTCGGACAGGGCGCGATGTGCGCGTTGCTGGGGGCCGACATCGAGAAGGCGACTGCCTTGGCTGAAGCTGCAGCCGAAGGAGAAGTCTGCACTGTCGCCAACGACAATGATCCGACGCAGGTCGTGCTTTCCGGCCACAAGGCGGCGATTGAGCGCGCGGTGGCGATGGTCAAGGATCATGGCATCAAGCGCGGCGTGCTGCTGCCGGTGTCCGCGCCGTTCCACTGCCCGCTGATGCAGCCTGCGGCCGATGCCATGGCCGGGGCGTTCGAGAAGACTCCGCCGTCCGCGCTGCGCGTCGCGCTTTTCGCCAATGTCACCGCCGCAGTGGTGACCGATCCTGCGGAAGTGAAGCGTCTTCTGGTCGAACAGGTCACCGGCCGCGTCCGCTGGCGCGAAAGCGCGATGGCGATGAAGGATGCGGGTGTGGAGCAGTTCGTCGAACTTGGCGGCAAGGTCCTTGGGCCCATGATCAACCGCTCGGTCGCCGATGTGTCCGTCACCAGCGTCATCGGCATGGCCGACATCGAAGCCATCCTCAAGGAGCTCTGAGCCCATGGAAAATCGTCTTTTTGACCTTAGCGGCATGACCGCCCTCGTCACCGGCGCTGCCGGGGGCATCGGCTCCTCGATCTGCCATGCACTGGCAAAGCAGGGTGCCCGCATCGCCCTGTCGGGCACCAATCCCGCCAAGCTGCGCGCCTTCCGCGAGGAACTGAACGACACATACGGTCATGACCACGTCGAGATCACCTGCGATCTTTCGAACACCGAGCAGGTCGAGCATCTCGTCCCGGCGGCGATGGACACGCTGGGCAAGCTCGACATTCTGGTGAACAACGCCGGCATCACCCGTGACAATCTGGCCATGCGGATGAAGGACGAGGAATGGGACGCGGTCATCCGCGTCAACCTCGAAGCCGCGTTCCGCCTGATGCGCGCCGCGACCAAGCCGATGATGAAGGCCCGCTTCGGCCGCATCGTCACCATCACCAGCGTTGTCGGTGCAACCGGCAATCCCGGCCAGGTCAACTACGCGGCGGCCAAGGCCGGACTCGTCGGCATGTCCAAGTCGCTGGGTCAGGAACTCGCCAGCCGCGGCGTCACCGTGAACTGCGTCGCGCCCGGCTTCATCCGCACGGCGATGACCGATGTGCTGCCCGATGGCCAGAAGGACGCGCTCAACGCCCGCATCCCGATGGGGCGCATGGGCGAGGGTTCGGACATCGGCGCTGCTGTCGCCTATCTCGCCTCGAAGGAGGCGGGCTACGTCACCGGCCAGACGCTGCACGTCAATGGCGGCATGGCGATGATGTCGTAATGCTCTCCTGAGCCCCGCCACAGGCTGATTCTGGCGGTTTTATCCCCAACTTAGGGGACAAGGGCGGGGCCGGTGCTTGCCGAGTCCCGCCTCTGCGTTAAGACAGGTAGTCCGAACCAAACGCCGGGGAGCGTGATTCCCCGGTTCAGCCATATTCACGGGGCAGGGCCATCCGGCCGCTCCCGGGGGGATCGAGACGAGAATGAAGGCGACGATCGAACGCGCGACGCTCCTGCGCTGCCTGTCCCACGTCCAGTCGGTGGTCGAGCGCCGGAACACGATTCCGATCCTGTCCAACGTGCTGAT
The DNA here is from genome assembly GCF_001556015.1 of Novosphingobium sp. CCH12-A3. NCBI lineage: Bacteria > Pseudomonadati > Pseudomonadota > Alphaproteobacteria > Sphingomonadales > Sphingomonadaceae > Novosphingobium > Novosphingobium sp. CCH12-A3. Next base: position 59,309 of record NZ_LSIA01000089.1, read on the forward strand.
CGAGGCCGCGCCCGACAACACGGTCCGTCTGATGGCAACCGACCTCGATCTCCAGATCGTCGAGACCATGGCTGCCGTCTCGGTCGAAAGCCCGGGGGCCATTACCGTTTCGGCGCACCTGCTGTTCGATATCGCGCGCAAGTTGCCGGATGGCTCGCAGGTCAGCCTTGAGACGTCGGACAATCGCATGATCGTGAAGGCTGGCCGCAGCCGCTTCCAACTGCCGACGCTGCCGCGCGATGATTTCCCGGTGATCGTCGAGGGTGACTTGCCCACCAGCTTCGAAGTTCCCGCGCGCACGCTGGCCGAACTGATCGACCGCACCCGCTTTGCGATCTCGACCGAAGAGACGCGCTATTACCTCAACGGTATCTTCCTCCACGTTTCGGACGATGCGCAGCCCGTACTCAAGGCCGCCGCCACCGATGGCCACCGCCTTGCCCGCTTCACCATCGCTCGCCCCGAAGGCGCAGAGGGCATGCCCGACGTGATCGTGCCGCGCAAATGCGTGGGCGAGCTGCGCAAGCTGCTGGAAGAAGTGCTCGATTCGGCCGTGCTGATCGACCTTTCCGCCAGCAAGGTCCGCTTCACCCTTGGCGGTGAAAACGGCGTAGTGCTCACCAGCAAGCTGATCGACGGCACCTTCCCGGATTATAGCCGAGTCATCCCGACCGGCAACGACAAGCTGCTCAAGCTTGATCCGCGCTCGTTCTTCGAAGGCGTCGATCGCGTGGCGACGATCGCCACCGAGAAGACCCGCGCCGTGAAGATGGCCTTGGAGAATGACCGCGTGACGCTTTCGGTCACCAGTCCGGACAACGGCACTGCTGCCGAAGAACTCCCGGCAAGCTATGCTGCCTCCGGCTTCGAGATTGGCTTCAACGCCAATTATCTGAAGGACATCCTCAGCCAGATCGACGGCGACACGGTCGAACTGCACCTTGCCGATGCCGGAGCGCCGACGCTCATCCGCCGCGATGATAAGTCACCTGCGCTTTATGTGCTGATGCCGATGCGCGTCTGATGCTATTACGGTCCGTGCGATGCACGGACCGGCGGCCGGCACCGGTCTGATCACCATCGTTACAAGACACGATGTTGGGTTAACGAAAGTAAGTTTTGCCTCTCGTAGTGCCACTGTAGTGCCAATTACCGTATTTGAAGCGCAAGGTAGAATAGCGTGCTCGAACAGGAGTATCGAGCATGCAGAGTTCCCACGATCCCCAGGCGGTGGCCAAGAAGCTGGCTTTCTTTAACATCGGCAGCGAGGATCTGGCCCGCTTCCCTGAGAGTCGGATTCGAAACTAATTCGTTGAATGACAGTGTCTTGCGGCACGCCGGAT
>NZ_LSIA01000009.1:0-252 GCF_001556015.1 Novosphingobium sp. CCH12-A3
GCGGCGGGGAAGGGGACCAAGTTCGCCAGCGTCGATGCGCTGATGGCGGACCTCCATGCGGACGATTGATCGTTCGACCCGGTTCAAGCGCGACTACAAGCGGGAATCAAAGGGCCGGCATCGAGCGACCCTCGATGCCGATCTTCTGCCCGTCCTGGCCGCGCTCGCGACCGACACGCCGCTTGATCCCAAATACCGCGACCATGATCTGAGCGGCGATTGGGCGGGCTACCGCGATTGCCACGTCAAGCC
>NZ_LSIA01000090.1:0-6310 GCF_001556015.1 Novosphingobium sp. CCH12-A3
CTCGTGGTAGGTCCCATCCATAACGTGTCCTTTCTGTCCTCTTCTGCCAATCAAGCAGGACACATGATCCGAGCCCCCTCTTCTCTGCCGGACAGGGAGGGCCCGAGGGCCCTTCCTGTCCGGTTGCAATCTTGGGAGTGGGTATGGCGCAGCTGTTGTTCTCGACGCCTGCATTCCGGCCCGACGGATCATCGGTGGAGAATGTCCCGATGCTGCTCGACGCCCGGATGCGGCTCGTCGAACCGGCCTGCGCATGGCTGATGCACGTTGCTTTGGTGCGCGGCAGGACCCGCAGCCCGCAGACCTGGCGAACCTACGCTGAAGCTCTCTACGACTGGTGGCAGACGCTAGAGGCCAATGGCTGGGCCTGGGACGAGGTCGGTCCTGGCGAACTGGCCGCCTATCGCGATCAGATGCTCCGGCCCCGTGGCGACAGCGGCAGACCGCTGGCACGCAGTACAATCAACGGGCGGCTCAGGACCATAGGGCGTTTCTACCGCTGGAGCGTGGCGACCGGACTGATGAAGCAGGTCCCGTTCGCAAGCCAGGAAATCGCGTTGTCGCGCAGTCGCCCGCAGGCGTTCCTGGCCCATGTCGATGCCACCGGCGGTCGAATCCGGGCCAACGAGCTTACCGTGCGGCATATGCCGATGTTGCCGCGCCCGCTCGCGCCGGAAGCGATTCGGCGCATCATGGCCGCAATGTCGGCACGCGACAGGCTGATCGTTGAATGGGCAGTGACTACGGGAATCCGTCGGATGGAAGTGGCGGGCCTGACCGTGCGTCATCTGAAAGGGGCCGGCAGTGAACCGATGGTGCCGGTGCAGATCGACGAAACCAAGGGTGGGCGGTCGCGAATAATATATCCTCCGGTCCCTTTGGTTGATCGAACCCGTGCCTATGTGCGGGAAGAGCGGGCGGTCCTCGTCCGTCGTGCGGCGACAAAACGGGCAGATCGCGATCCCGAGGCTCTGTTCCTGACTTGTCGGGGGCAGCCCATGAAACCGCGCAGGGTTGGCGCGATGTTCACGGCTGCCGCCGAGGCAGCGGGTGTGACGGCGACGTTCCATGCGCTGCGACATACCTTCGCCGCCGCCATGCTGCGGTTCCTGCAACGCGAAGCCCGGGCCAATCCCGAACTCAATCCCTTGCTCGCGTTGCAGGTGCTGCTCGGCCACGCCGATCTGGCAACCACCGCGGTATACCTGCGCGTTGTCGAAACCGACCTCTCGGCAATCGAGGCGTCGGTCGACGATCTCTATGCGGCGCTGCTGTAATGCCGCGTCGGCAAAAGGACTACCGGGTCGAGCCATCGCCGAAGCCGCTGATCGGCAATCCGGGCGCATTGCTGGTCAATGTCATAGATGCCGACGGCCAGCTCGAATGCGCGTTCGACTTCTCGATCTTCGATCGGCCGACGATGGCTGCCGAGTGGGCGCTCGCGTTCCGGCATCACTATGCTGCCAAACAACCGGCCAACAGAGGCTCAGCGTTCCGTACTTTGAAGTTCTGGTTTGCGTTCCTTGCCGAATACGATTCCGCCATCTTAGCCACGCGCGACGTCGATAGCGGCATTCTCAATGCGTTTATCGTTTGGCTCGGCACGAGGCCCTGGAGCAAGGGGTCACGGTATACTGTCTGGTCGATCATCAAGCAGCACATGGCCTGGCTCAAGCGCAACCGGCCCGACCTGGTTCACCCCGAACTCGAAATCCCGTTCAATCCGTTCCCCCGCAAGAATGCGGAAGCGCGCCAGCGTGAGGCACTGAGCCGCGATGAAATGGAACGCGTGCTCACGGCGGCCCATCGGGACATCGAAACAGCCTGGGCACTGTTCGAGGAAGGCCGCGCTGCGCTGGCTCGGGTCGATCGCAAGGCCATTGTCTCCGAACCCGACCTCGCCAAGCTCGATCTCGACGATATCGGGGTCATGCTCGCGGTGATCGACGGTCGGTTCGGCGGCGTGCCACCCAAAGTCGGCGACATGTTGAGAAAGGGCGCGGGCCTCTGGCATCTCCACTTCGCCATGATCCGCCACGGTGGCATGGGCGAAATCGCGGGGCGGCTGTTTGCGCTGCCGGATACGATCGTTGCCTATATGATCGCCATCGGCGCGCAAACCTTTGCAAATGCCGAGGCCCTCAGGCTGATGCGGCGCGACTGCCTGAGCGAGCATCTGCTGCTCGAAGGCAGGGTTCTGGTCAGTTGGCGCAAGGGGCGCGCGGGACGTGAACAGCGCCGCAGCTTCCTGCGCGACAAAAGCTCCTCGGTGCCCGTGCTGATCGATCAGGTTCTGGCTATGACCGAAAGGCTGGTGCCGCATACGCCACGCCGCGACCAGAATTATCTCTTCCTCACCGGGAGAATACACGGGTCTCGCAGAGTCGGTGTGATCCCCGGCTATCTGGCCACGAAACTTACCCGGCGGTTTGTGGAGCGCCATGGCCTGCTGGGCGACGATGGCAAGCCGCTCAAACTGACGCTGGCGGCGCTGCGCGCATCGGGGCTCACACTAGCGCACGAGCGGCTCGGGCATGACATCCTGAAGACGCAGGTGCTGGCCAACCATGCTACTCCAGACACGACACAGCGCTATGTGGACCGGCCCCGCGTCCGAAAGGCGCAAGCGCTGGCAATCGGCAGGTTGCAAGCCCGGTTTGTGGAAATGGTCCGGGGCGATGCCGAATCCCCGCCCGGGATGGAGGTGCTTCCCGATCTGCGCCACGCGACCGCAGCCGGATTTATCTGTAGCGATCCCCTTGCCGGCGTTGCCGAGGGACAGCGCAAGGGCGAGCTGTGTACGGCCTGGCTCGGATGCTTCACCTGCCCCAATGCCGTGATCCCGCTCAACGAGGACGTGCTGGTTCGCCTGCTGGCGACGCGGGCCGCACTTACAGATGGGCGTGCCGCCATGGCTCCCGAGCGCTGGCGGCTGCTTTATGCACCCAAGCTGGAAATCCTCGAGCGCGATATCCTGCCCCGGTTCTGCGAGGCGATGCTCGAAGCAGTTTCGAGGATGTCACTGCCGCAGCTGCCGCCAGTCGAATGAACCAGCACCCCCACCCACTCACGCAGTCGTCGCCATCCTGGGAGGATGCGCGGCTTTCCCCGTGGAGCCGGTTCGGCGACGATGAATGGCGGCTCGATATCCGCACTGCGGGTCGCCGCGCGGATCAGAAGCGGTTCAGTTGGGCGTTGGCCATGCCGGAGCACACTCGCATCGGGAACAGTGATCATGCTCAGCTTGTCCGCGCCGCCAAGCACTTCCTCTGGTCGATGCACTATCATCCTCCATCAGGGCGCAAACGGTCGTCTCCGGCGTCGATCCATCACAAAGCAATGTTGCTGCGCGCGCTGCTGGAATGGATGGCATGCGAAGGACACTCGCACTTTGCCGGGATCGATCCAGCTTCGGTCGAACAACTCTGCAAATGGTTGCGCTGTCGTCCTGCACGCGCCGGCGGAGGCAAAGGCAATATCTCAACTGCCACAATCACGAACTATCTGCTCGTGATCAAAGACCTTTATCGTCAGCGGGAAAAGCTGAACGATGCGCCACTGGTCGATCCGCTGCCGCTGGAAACGACCTATGAAGCCGCCGGCCACACCAGGGCGACCAAGGGCGTCATACCGTTCATCCCCGAAGACGTGGCCGTTGCAATCCTGAGCGAAGCCCTGCGGTGGGTCGAGGAGCATGGCGATACGATCGTCGCAGCCGAAACGATCCGCCGCGAAGCGCGAGCGCAGGGTCTGCGGCGCGGCAAGCGCCAGGCATCTGATCATGTTAGAGCGGCGCTGAGGCTCGCATCGCTGGCCGGACCATCGGGCGAACGGCTCGATGGCGCCTATGCAGTTCGGCACGCCGCCGTCCACCTCGTCGAGGCGTGCTATATCTTGATCGCGGGCTTCGTCGGGATGCGGTCGAGCGAAATCCTGTCAATGAAAACAGGGGCAATCGAGCATCACCCGATCGGCGGAACCGGCGTTAATCAGGCATATGTCGTGTCCCGGCTGTTCAAGACTGTCGACGATCTCGATGGCCGTAGGGAGCGCTGGGTTGCCCCGGCACCGGTCGTGCGCGCGGTGGAGCTGCTCGAGCAGCTGAGCGCGCCGCTGCGCGAAGCCTCGGGCCGCGACGATCTGTTCCTGGTGAAGAACACGCAGTATGGCCAAATCGTGCCGGTGACGCACATGCATATCGCCTGGCGCATCAATGACTTTGCGCGGCATGTCGGCATCCCCGATCATGATGGGAAACCCTGGAGGTTCAGCACGCACCAGTTCCGCAAGACCTTTGCCCGGTTTATTGCCAGGCGCGACCGTACCCAGCTTCTGGGCCTGGCCGAGCACTTCAAGCATGCTTCCGTTGCCATGACCGCGCGGGGCTACGTCGGCAACGACTTCGACCTGCATGGCCTCATCGACCACGAAGCCCGCGCCGAAACCGCAGCCGCACTCGATCGCCTGCTCGCTGCCAAGCGGCTCGGCGGCAAGATGGGCGAACGTATCGTCGCCGGAAACGCCCGGTTCCGCGGCCGCGCGGGCGAACAGGTACGCCGAGACTATGTTGCGTTCATCCTCAAGGAGACGGATCTTCGCATCCATGCCTGCGACTATGGCTGGTGCGTGTTCCAGCAGGAGACCTCCCGCTGCGGCGGCGAACTGCAACCGAATGAGGTCGGACGAGCGCCGGCGGTCTGCCTCTCATGCGCCAACATGGTGATCGAAGCGAAGCACGGAGCCTACTGGCGGGATCGCCGGAGACGCAATGCTGCGCTGTTGCCGGAGGCCAATCCGATGACGGCGGCCGTGCTCAATGAGGCGATCGGACAATGCGAGCGGGTGCTCACGCAAATCGGAGATGACGATGGGCAAGGATGATCAGGGTCAGCGCGGGCAATCCGCGGCAAGGAGCTACCGGGCGGCGCTGGCGAGGCTGGTGCGCGGCGAAGGGCGCCACGCCGACCATGCGGGACGGGTGGTGAAGATCACGCCGACTTCGGTCGCGCGCGAAGCGGGACGCAGTCGCAATCCGCTCTATACGAGCCACCGGGACATCCTCGACGAGATCGAAGCTGCGGCAGGACCAGGCACGCCCGCACGCGACCTGGCAGCGCGCATCGCCACGCTCGAGACCGAGCTGACGCACCTCAGGGCCAATGCCCGGCGTCACGCCGAGGAGCGGCGCGAACTCGCCAGCGAGAACCTGACGCTGTTGCACCGCGCCCGAAGCGCAGAGGATCGGCTCACGGCGCTCCTGCGGCGAATGCCTGAGGCATCCACCGCAGGTGCCATCATGCAGCCACGCTGAGTTGTTCGGGCTGCTGAGTATGCATCCAGTCAGCTGCCGCCTGCGCTTTGCTCGCCAGCGTGAAAATCGCGCGAGCGTCGGCCTTGAGCACGCGTAGCCAGGACGCGATGTACGCCGCATGGTCCGGTCGTGGATGGTGCGCGATACCGAGATCGGCCATGACCAAGGCGGCTCCCAGATCTGCGATGGCCTCCTCCGCTGCATATCTGTCCGATCCGAACCTGCCGGACAGATCACGGTCGCAGCGGGACGCCGCTCCTGTGGCATGCAGACCTTCATGGAAAAGCGTGCCATAATAAGCGGCAGGCTCCCTGAACTGTGCGAAGGGTGGCATTTGCACGCGATCTTCCGAAGGAATATAGTACGCCTCGTTGCCGCCATGCCGGCACTCAATGCCAAGGTTGCCCCAAAAGATATCGGCGTTCCGCATCCGCGCATCGTCAGACAGGAGATCGATGGTTGGTGGAGCATAACCCTCGACCTGCGCCTCGTTGAAAACGCTGTACCCCCGCGCAAACATGCGAGCGCGGCCACGCCCCTCCTGCTCGGAATCCCGGTCATCGGCATCCTCGCCGCGATCGTTGACCTTCCAGAAGACAATCGTGGTGGCCTGCTCGCCCTTGCGAACCTGGGCTCCCAGCGCTTGCCACTGACGATAGCTGGCCCAGCGTCCGGAACTGTAGCCTGCAGCCTGCGCCGCGATCCACAAGCTGAGAATGTTGGATCCCCGGTAAGCCTTGCCGGTGCCGGCGTTGATGGGGCGCGAGGTCGCTGATCCATCGTGATGCCACGGCATTGTCCACGAGCCCGCCCCTGCCTCGATGGCGGCAACGATCTCGTTGGTGACGCGCGTGTATATATCGGTGCGTTCTTTGCTGCGCATGATCAGGACTCCCGTCCTGAAATCGCACAGCAGGCCGTACGATGGTTGGGAAACAGCAGCGCGCAAAGGCCATCGACTGTCCTCGAAATGAGGACACTTGCGATGTTACATACCTC
>NZ_LSIA01000091.1:0-1143 GCF_001556015.1 Novosphingobium sp. CCH12-A3
CCCGCCACCGCCGCGCTCACCGGCGTCGTGCGCGGCCCCGTCGTCGCAGGCCTCGGCTTCAAGCCTGATAACACCGCCGCCGCGCTGCAGGCCTTTGCCACATCCTGCCCCCGTCTGACAAGGCGCACCGACAATTCCGGCCTCACCCGCCCAGAGGACTGGGCTCCCGCCTGCGCCGCCGCCGCCACCTGGCCCGCGGGCGAATCCGCGCGCTTCTTCACCACCTATTTCGAAACCGCCGAAGTCGGCGATGGCGCGGCCTTCGTCACCGGCTATTTCGAACCCGAGATAGCCGGATCCCGCACCCGCCAGCCGGGTTACGACGTGCCGGTCTATGCCCTGCCGAAGGACCTCGTCCGCGCCAAACCCGGCGACGCGCAGCCCCTGCCCGACGGCAAGATGCCATTGGGCCGCTACGACCATGCCGGCGTCTTCACCGCCTATCACGATCGCGGCCAGATCGAGGACGGCGCGCTTCAGGGCAAGGGCCTCGAACTGGCATGGGCGGCCGATCCGGTCGAATTCTTCTTCCTTCAGATTCAGGGCTCGGGCCGTCTGCGCGCGCCTGATGGCAGCGTGATCCGCCTCGGCTTTGCCGGGCAGAACGGCCATGCCTACACCGGCATAGGCTCGCTGATGCGCGAGCGCGGGTTGATCGGTTCCTCGCCGGGGCAGTATTCCGGCTCGATGCAGGGCATCCAGCAGTACCTGCGCGATTTCCCCGACGCCGGACGGCAGTTGATGCGCCAGAACCGCAGCTATGTCTTCTTCCGCGAATTGACCGGCCCCGGCCCGGTCGGAGCGCTCAACGTCCCCATCGCCGGGCGCAGCACCGTCGCCGCCGATCCCGCCTTCGTGCCGCTAGGCGCGCCGATCTGGCTGCAGGTGGACCGCAAGGAAGCGAGCGGGCTGTGGGTGGCGCAGGACACCGGCGGCGCGATCCAGGGTGCCAATCGCTTTGACAGCTTCTGGGGCGCAGGCCCCGAAGCCCGCCAGATCGCCGGCGGCATGAGCGCACGGGGCCGCGCCCTCATCCTCCTGCCCAAGGGGACGCTGGCGCGTCTCGGCCAGCAGTGAGAGTCCAATAGTGGCAAGGGCTCCCCGAGGCCTCTCAGCAGAGGAGGCCGACCTGTGGAACAAGGT
>NZ_LSIA01000092.1:0-11112 GCF_001556015.1 Novosphingobium sp. CCH12-A3
CCCCACGGCCCTGCCCGTGCCGCCGCGCGGACAGATCGCGTTCCAGAACGTGACCTTCCGCTATCCGTCGCGGCCCGAAGTCCTCGCCCTCGACGACTTCTCTTTGACAGTTGAACCGGGTGAAACCGTCGCCATCGTCGGCCCGTCAGGCGCTGGCAAGTCGACCCTGTTCCTCCTCGCGCAGCGCTTCTACGATCCGCACGGCGGCACGATCCGCATCGACGGCGTGCCGCTGACCAGCGCGGACCCGGCCGAAATCCGCGCGCGCACCGCGCTCGTCCCGCAGGACGCCACGCTGTTCGCAGCTTCGGCGCGCGACAACCTGCGCTATGGCAACTGGCAGGCCAGCGACGAGGCCATCTGGGAAGCAGCCCGCGCGGCCAATGCCGAACAGTTCCTGCGTGATCTGCCGCAGGGCCTCGACACGTTCCTGGGCGAGGACGGCGCCCGCCTTTCCGGCGGCCAGCGCCAGCGCATCGCCATCGCCCGCGCCGTGCTGCGCAATTCGCCGATCCTGCTGCTTGATGAAGCCACCTCCGCGCTCGACGCCGAAAGCGAACGGCTGGTCCAAGAAGCGCTCGACCGCCTGATGCAGGACCGGACCACGCTGGTCATCGCCCACCGTCTCGCCACGATCCGGGCGGCAGACCGCATCGTCGTCATGGATGCCGGCAAGATCGTGGAACAGGGCACCCATGCCAGCCTGACGGCGGCAGACGGGCTATATGCGCGGCTCGCCCGCCTGCAGTTCGAAGGGCTTGCCGCCTAACACCTTGACTTGATGCTGCACTGCGGCAAACGCTTGGGACATCATGGACACGATCGTCACCGCCATCCTGCTCGGCATCGTCGAGGGCCTCACCGAGTTCCTGCCGGTTTCCTCGACCGGGCACCTCATCCTCGCCACCGAGCTGTTCGGCTATGACGCGCACCAGTGGGCGATGTTCAACGTCGTCATCCAGCTGGGGGCGATCCTTGCGGTGGTGGTGCAGTACTGGCGCACGTTCTGGGCCGTGGGCATGGGCCTGCTCAAGCTGAACCCCATGTCGCTGCGGTTCCTGCGCAATCTGCTGGCGGCGTTCGTTCCCTCTGCAATTCTCGGCCTTGCCCTGAAAGACTACATTGACGTGCTGCTGGGCAGCCCCTCCGTCGTCTGCTGGGCTCTCATCGTGGGCGGGGTGGCGATCCTGCTGATCGAACGCAGCGCGAAGACTGGCGAACTGACCGGCATTGGCGAACTGCCGCTGCGTCAGGCCCTCGGCGTGGGCGCCGCGCAGTGCCTGGCCATGGTTCCCGGAGTCAGCCGGTCCGGCGCGACGATCATGGGCGCGCTCGCCATGGGCATCGAACGCCGTACTGCGGCCGAATTCAGCTTCTTCCTCGCCATCCCGACAATGCTCGGCGCCACCACGCTCGAACTGCTTGACAACCGCGATGCCCTGATGACCGGCACCATGGGTGTGGGCTGGACCGAGATTGCCATCGGTTTCGCCGTATCCTTCGTGGTCGCGCTCGCGGTTATCAGGATGTTCGTGGCATATGTCAGCAAGTCCGGCTTCAGGCCCTTTGCGTGGTACCGCATCGTGGCTGGCGCCATTGCACTCGTCTGGCTCGGAGCGCGCTAGCTCCCGATAGCCCGGTAACGCCCCACCGCATTTGCGGAACCAAGTTCATCGTCGGGATTTTAACCGACAACTGAACTTCAAAGGGGTACTTACCATGGGCCTTATCATTCTTCTCGTCGTCGGCGGCATTCTTGGCTGGCTTGCCAGCATTGTGATGCGCACCGACGCGCAGCAGGGCATCTTCCTGAACATCGTCGTCGGCATTGTCGGCGCGCTGCTGGGCGGCTTCCTTCTCGCTCCGCTGATCGGCGGCGGTTCGATCACCGACGGCATTTCGGCCGGCACGCTGATCGTCTCGTTCCTCGGCGCCCTGATCCTGCTGGCGATCGTGAACCTCGTTCGTCGCGGCTCGGTTCGCTAATCCGCGAAATTCCAACTTTCAACCTGAAGGCGGTCACTTTGGCCGCCTTCTCCATACCTGAAGGGGACTGACATGAAGGCAATTTTCAAGGGCGCGATGATGGCGTCTGTCGTGGCGATGGGCCTTGGCCTTTCGGCTTGCGACAGCGCGCAGGAAAACGCCGCCGAAGATCAGGCTGGCGCCGTGCGTGAATCGTCGGAAGCCGCCGCTGACACCATGGAAGACAAGGCCGACGCCATGGGCGGCGCTTCGGAAGACGCCATGGAAGCCAAGGCTGATGCCGTCCGCAATGCCGGCGAAGCCAAGGCCGACGCCATGGAAGACAAGGCCGACACGATGGACAAGACCCCGGGTTGATCCCGCTCTTTTCCGCCTAACGGCCAAGGAAGCCCGGCGCACCCTGGAAGGCGCCGGGCTTTTTGCTGTCTGCTAGACGGCGTGCGACCTAGACAGGCGTCGCGCCCGAACCGCGCCCGCCGCGCAAGTGATACTCGAGCGTGCCTCTATGGAGGACGTCATCGACGTCGATCACCGCGGTGTTGGCATAAGTGAACCCGGCGCCGAGGCCGCGATAGAGCCGGTCGAAGTCGCGCTCCACGGTCTGGTGATAGAGGTCCGCGAAGCTCTCGATCACGAAGTAGGTCGGCTGCAGATCATCGATCACGTAATCGGTGCGCATGACGCGGTCGACATTGAGCATGATCCGGTTGGGCGATTGCCCTTCAAGCGCGAATACGGCTTCTGCCGGTCCCGAAAGAATGCCGGCGCCGTAGACCTTCGGCATGCCGTCCTCCATCACCAGCCCGAATTCCACCGTATACCAATAGAGCGCACCGAGCGACTTGAGCCGGTTGTGGCGCATCGCTTTCCATCCGGCGCGGCCGTACTCCTGCATGTAATCGGCATATGTCGGGTCGGTCAGCATCGGGACGTGGCCGAACACGTCGTGGAAGACATCGGGCTCCTGGATATAATCGAAAGCCTCGCGCGTGCGGATGAAGTTGCCTGCCGGGAAGCGCCGGTTAGCCAGGTGCCAGAAGAACACGTGATCCGGGATCAGCATCGGCACCGGCACCACGCTCCAGCCGGTCAGCGCGCCGAGTTCCTCGGACAGGCGGCCGAAGTCCGGCACGCCACCTCGGCCGAGGTCCAGCCGCTCCAGCCCGCGCAGGAACGCATTGCAAGCCCGCCCCGGCAGCACCTCCATCTGACGGGCATAGAGTTCGTCCCAGATTGCGTGCTCCTCGGGAGCATAGCGCCGCTGGGCGGGCTCCAGCCAATCCTCCCCGACTCGCGCTGGACGTTTGAGCGGCGCGGTGTAGACCCCTTCCGGCAGATCGGGCAGTCGCGAAAAGTCCGTGGGAAGGTTGGCAGTGCTCATCGTCTCTCAATCTGGTTTCGTCTGCAACCATTAGCACGGTGGCTCCCTTCCGGCAAATCTCGCCGTCAGTCTCTCCTCGCTTGACTTTGCCCTGATTCTCCCCCAACGGCCCCACCCTGTGACGGCGGCGTGGAAACGCGCCGCCACATTCGTTTTCAGATTCGCGCGCGAAAGTTCAGGATAGAGCCATGGCAAAGCCCACCACCGTCAAGATCCGTCTGGTCTCGACCGCTGACACCGGCTTCTTCTACGTGACCAAGAAGAATCCCCGCAACACGACCGAGAAGATGACCTTCCGCAAGTATGATCCGGTCGTGCGCAAGCACGTCGAGTTCAAGGAAGCGAAGATCAAGTAATCAGCGCATCTGCGCTTTACCCGTGAAGCCCGTCCCGCCATTTTCGGAACCGGGACGGTTCACGGCGAGTTCAACGCCGACACTGCAAGGAACGGCGATGAACAACACAATCTTCTCGACTCGCAAAATGGGCCGTCCTTTGGCGGCCCTTTCGCTTGCCTTCGCTGCGGCCACGCCCGCAACGCTTCTCGCGCCGACTGTGGCGCAGGCACAGGCCTCGGACATCGACCGCGCGGTCTCTGCGCTGCGCGGCATTTCGACGCTGCGCGCGAATTTCACGCAGACCGACCGTTCGGGCCAGAGCGTTTCGGGCGTGCTGACGATGAAGCAGCCCGGCAAGATCCGCTTCCAGTACCAGAAGGGCGTGCCCCTGCTGATCGTGGGTGACGGCAGGGCGCTCACCATGATCGACTACGAGGTCCGCCAGGTTCAGCGCTGGCCGATCAAGAACAGCCCCTTGGGCGCACTGCTCGATCCCAACAAGGACGTCGCGCGCTTTGCCAAGCAGCTGCCCACCGGCGATCCGGGCGTGATCAGCCTGCAAGTGCGCGATCCCAAGCACCCCGAATACGGCACGATCACCATGATCTTTGTCCGTAACGGCAATGCACCGGGCGGCCTGCAGCTCGATTCGTGGGTTGCGCTCGATTCGCAGAACAAGCGCACCACGGTGCGCCTCTCGGGCCATCAGTACGGCGTGGCAGTGAACGACAGCACCTTCCGCTGGACCGACCCGCGCCGTCCCGTGACGCGCTGAGCCGACTCACTTGTAAAACCTGCTCCCCCGCGAAGGCGGGGGCCTTCATCGGCTTGCGCGGACGTTTCGTAACCCCAACAAGGTCCCCGCCTGCGCGGGGACGCGTTTGCATCCTGACAGAAGCCGGCACCACCCGTCGCCCCAGATCGTCGCCTTACCCATCAACCGTTCACCCCCTGCGACAAGCTGCGACAAACCTGCAGCTACCGTTCATCGGGGCGCAAGCGTAACGGGCTTAGAACGGTTTTCGACGCGGCGGTCGAGGCGGGTTTCCCCCCTGTTGCCCGGTCTCCTGGAGACCGCAGCGTCAAGCGTGACGAACGCAAATGGAACCCTCGGACCAATGCCCCCGGTCCGAGGGTTTTGTTTTTTATCGTTCGATCTGAGCTCCCTGCGCGGCTGCGGACGGCAGTCTTCTTGCGCTTCCGGTGCTCACGACATCTCATCCCGCTCACCCTGAGCCTGTCGAAGGGTGCGCGCCGGTTCTCGAAGACCACCATCCTCGCTCACGCAGGGACCAAAGCTCAAACGATAAAATCGCGCCCCAATCCTCCCTGATTTTCCGCAGGACAATCGGGGAGGGGGACCGCCAGCGAAGCTGGTGGTGGAGGGGTGGAATCACCCGCCCAACGGTATAAGATGCTGATGCCATGGCCATGATGCACAACCCTCCCCATCCCGGCGAACTGCTTCGTGACGAGGTGATCGAAGCGCTGAACCTGTCCGTCACCGAAGCCGCCAGCCGCCTCGCGATGTCGCGCGTCGCCCTCTCGCGCGTGCTGAACGGCAAGGCCGGGATCAGCCCCGATCTGGCGTTGCGTCTTGAACAGGCAGGCGCAAGTACGGCCCGTGCATGGCTGGCGATGCAGGCGAACTATGATCTGTGGCGGGCAAGGCAGCATGCGCAGCCTGCTGTTCGGCGGTTGCAGGAGGCAGCTTAAGAAGTGCTGTTATGCTAAGACAGGAGATGCGCTGGAATTCTGGTGGACATGCTGCAATGATCCTTGCCGCCGTCCCTTATGCAATTGCACAAGCGGCCCTCGATTTCCCGGCTCCTAGCGTGTTTGCGTTGATTGGGTTGCTTATCGCGGTGCCTATTGCGGCTGCCGCCGCTATCATCGCGCGCAAATCGGAAAAAGGCAGCTTCAAGCGCGGCTTCGCTACCTGGAGTGCGGCGGTTCACAGTGTATTCGCAGTTGTGTTTGCTGTCATGGCTTTGCGGTAGCTTTGACTGCACACCACATCCCATCTAGCAATCGCCCCCCCGCAACCCTAAAGCAGCGCCATGATCTCGGTTGCCACATGGAACATCAACTCGGTGCGCTTGCGCGCCGATCAGGTCGAACGCTTTCTCCTGCAGGAATCGCCCGACGTACTGTGCCTCCAGGAGATCAAGACGCCGGAAAGCCTGTTCCCGCACGAGGTGTTCGAGAAGCTCGGCTACACCCACCGCGCGGTCCATGGGCAGAAGGGCTATCACGGCGTCGCCACGGTCAGCCGCATCCCCTTCCGCGATTTCAGCAAGCATGACTGGCAGGACAATGGCGAGGCGCGGCATATCGGCGTCGAGCTGCTGGGGCCGGGCAACGGCCTGATCATCGAGAACGTCTATATCCCCGCAGGCGGCGACGTGGCAGACCGCGAGGTGAACCCCAAATTCGGCCAGAAGCTCGACTTCCTCGAGCGCATGACCCGCTGGGCCGAGAAGATCGAGCGGCCGACGCTGATCACCGGCGATTTCAACATCGCGCCGCTGGAATGCGACGTCTACGACCACAAGGCGCTGCTCAAGGTCGTCAGTCACACGCCAATCGAGGTAGAGACGCTGCAGCGCTTTGCCGATGCGCATGGCTGGGTCGATCTTGGCCGCAAGCACATCCCCGCGCCGGAACGCAACTATTCGTGGTGGTCCTACCGCTCGTACTGGCGTGCCAAGGACCAGGGCCGCCGGCTTGACCACATGTGGGCCTCGCCCGAGGCTGCCGCGCAGACGCGCTCGCACCGCTTCGTCGAAGAGACGCGCAAGTGGGAGCAGCCTTCGGATCACATCCCGCTGATCACCGAGCTGGATCTGTGAGCGAAAGCCGGAATGTAGCAAAAGCGCTCGACGCGCTGCGCCACGGCTGGGCGATCCGCGTGACCGGCGCGGACGGCGCGCTCGACCTGCTGCCTGCCGAAACCGCTTTCGCCCAACCCGGCATCTATGCCGCGCGCCTGCTCATTTCCGCCGCCCGCGCGGCGACGCTGAAGCTCGCCAACCAGCGCGACGCCGCCGTGCCGGAAGCGCCGGTTATGATCCATGGCGCCGAACCATTCAGCCTTGGCTCTGCACGCAATCTGGCCGATCCGGCGCAGGACCTTGGCAGCCCGTTGCGCGGGCCCTTCAAGGCCGATCCGATCGAGGCGCATGATGCGGCCGTTGCCGCCATGGAACTGGCCCGTCTCGCAGGGATCCTGCCCGCTTTCCTGATCTCGACCGGCGTCGAGATCGCGGCGGAGGTTTCGACGGCCGATCTTGCGGCGTTCAAGGACCCGCTCAACCTCACCATCCAGGCCCGCGCCCGCCTACCCGTCCACGCCTGCGAACATGCTGAAATCGTGGCATTCCGCGCCCGGGATGACTTGCGCGAGCATGTGGCGCTGGTGATCGGCACGCAGACCAGCGAGCGCGAGCCGGTGGTGCGCTTGCACAGCGAATGCCTGACCGGCGACATTCTCGGCAGCCTCAAGTGCGATTGCGGCCCGCAGCTTGATGCCGCCCTTGCCCGCATGGCCGAGGAAGCCAATGCGGGCGGCTGGGGCGTCCTGCTCTACCTGCGGCAGGAAGGCCGCGGCATCGGCCTGATCAACAAGCTCCGCGCCTATGAGCTGCAGGACCAGGGCTTCGACACGGTCGACGCCAACGAACGCCTTGGGCTGCCGAGCGAGGCGCGCGACTTTCCGGTGGCGGCGCGGATGCTCGACTTGCTCGGCGTGCGTTCGATCCGCCTGCTGACCAACAACCCACAGAAAGTGGCGACATTGCAGGCACTTGGAGTGGAGGTGACGGAGCGTCTGGCGCACCAGCTCCCCGCCAACCCCCACAACCAGCGCTATCTCGATACGAAGCGAGATCGGACCGGTCACCTGCTGCGTTAGAACGCGCGCCACGCGATCAGCAGCACCGCAGCCGCGATAATCGCCGCGAACAGGAGGGCATAGCCCATGTCCTTGACGGTGAACTTGTCCACGTTTTCAGAGCGAAAGAGCCGGTAGCCACGCTCGGCAGCGGGGTTGCTGGCGACGAGCGCGACGTCGAGCGCGCTGGCTTCGGAGCGGAACCAGTTGACCATGAGTTGCCGCTCCTCCGGCGTGACGTCGGGGTAGGCGGCGAGGAGCGCCTCGACGTGGGCGCGGCGAGAGTCGACTGCTTTCGCAATCGTGGAAGTGTTTGACATTGTGGGATTCCTGACATGCGTTTGAACTGCGCCCGAGGGGCGCGGGGCTCAGGTCAGGAAGGTGGTGGTGCCCTGGGTGCTGGCAGCAGCGCGAGCGGCTGTGGAGCAGGCGGCGCGGTTTGCGGGGGCCAGAAGCCTTCGTGCTGGACGAGCGGCACCGGGGCCAGCCTTGGCGCAAGGACGACCGGCGGCGGGGGTGCCATTGGCACGACAGCGCGTTGAATCTGCACGACTTTGCGCGGTGCCACCGCCATGTCCACCGTTGCCGCACTGAAGGCCGAGCCGTGACGCACGGTCACGGGTGCCTCGAAGGGGACAAGCGCGTGGGTCAGGACAGTGAGGGCAAGAAGGAGCGCCCAGAGCCGTCCGCCCAGCTTCAGGAGGGGTGCGCTCAGCATTCCAACTCCAGATAGACTCTTAAGGGCAGAGGGGCAACTCCACCCCAACTCGGCGCGACTCTAGCGGGACTCGAAGCGGCTGAGGCCCGCCCCAAGTGTGTTCGCCCCGAGCGCCAGCTTGTCGCCCGACCAGTCCGCGACGAAGGCCGACGAACGACTCACCCCCGGCGCGAACCGCGCATCATTTCCAACAATCGCGAGGCCGGTCGCAGGGTGTGCCTTGCCCTCGGCGGCGATGGCGATGAAGGCGCTGTAGTTTTCCTTGTCGAGTCCCTGGACGAAGACATTGTCGGCAATGCGCCCGGTCGCGCCTGCGGGCAGGTCGATCATGTAATTGGTTGTTTTTCCGGCGGTATCGTCAAAGCTCGACTGCGTGACTTCGACGCGGCCGGCGCGGCTTTTCACATAGTGCCCGCCGCGCCCCGCTTCGAAGCGGCTGCGGCGGATGGTGACGCTGCCATAATCGCCGAAATAGACAGAGTGGGCGCAGGAGAGGCCGCGATCGCACCGGCCAAGACGCGAAAAGGTTGATTTTTCAATGAGAACTGCGCCGGCGGGGTCGTCGGCGGAGAGGA
The DNA here is from genome assembly GCF_001556015.1 of Novosphingobium sp. CCH12-A3. Classification (NCBI taxonomy): domain Bacteria; kingdom Pseudomonadati; phylum Pseudomonadota; class Alphaproteobacteria; order Sphingomonadales; family Sphingomonadaceae; genus Novosphingobium; species Novosphingobium sp. CCH12-A3. Next base: position 8,891 of record NZ_LSIA01000092.1, read on the forward strand.
TGCCCTGCTCGCTGTCGCGGAACCATGACTGGCGCACGGTGAGGTTGCCGCGTTCCAGCCGGATGCCCGAGCCATTGGCATCGGGCACGCGGATGTTCTGGAAGATCAGGCCTTCGACCGTGGTGGAGCGTCCGCGCGCGACGATGACCGCCTTGCCCTCGCATGCCGCGCCGTCGAACACCGTCTGCCCCGGCACTTGCGCGACGAAGCCGATGTCGCCCGCCTGCTGCACCGCGCAATCGCGATAGACGCCGGGTTCGATGCGGATCGTGCCGGTGCCTTCGCCGATGGCGTTCACCGCCTGCTGGAGCGCGGCATAGCTGCGGCCGGTCTCGACCACCGTGTATGGCGAGCGCTGGCCCTGTGCGAGCAGCGCGGTGGCCGGAATCGTTGCAATCACCGCGATCCCGAGGAGGAAGACGGCAAGGCGCTGGCCACGGTGGCGGCGCTCTCTGGAGGCGAACGGGTTCATCATGCGCATATCTGTTCCCCGGCGATTTCGAATGCCGGGGTAGCGCGGAATGATTGACAGGCCCTTGCGTTCCCGCAGGAACCGGGACCTGCCCGAAGTTACAGGATCAATCCTTCCTGCCCCAGCGCCACTTCCAACCTCCGCGCGTGCGCTTGGCCGAGACCGAGAACACGATTGCCGTGGCGACGATGAAAAGTGCGAAGCCCAGCGTGCGCAATCGGCCGTCGCCACTGTCATCCAGCAGCTTCACCAGCGGCAGCAGAGCGATATAGCCACCGATCAGGGCCCAGCCCTGCCAACGGAGCGGCAAGCCCGCGCCATAGCCAAAGCGCTTGGGCGCGAACCATGCGCCGTCGTCGGTGGCGGGCGGTTGGGACTTAGGCGGCCGGGTGGTGTAGCGGGCATCAACCATCGCTGTTCTCCGTGTCGATTTTCGGCGGCCGCCCGCGCTTGACCGGCTCGGCCGCGGCGAGCTTCACGCCGCGCCGGGTCAGGGCCTCGCGCAGCAGCACTTCGATCTGGGCATTGGCCGAGCGCAAGTCGGCCGAGGCCGTGCGCTCGATCGCGGCGAAGAGCGCCGGATCGATGCGCAACGGAAAGGCCTTCTTTGGACTCGGCGCCATTCCGAACGCCTTACTGGTAGAGCGTGCCGGTGTTGACGACCGGCTGGGTATCGCGCTCGCCACAGAGCACGACCATCAGGTTCGAGACCATCGCTGCGCGGCGTTCGTCGTCCAGCTCGACCACGTTCTTTTCCGAAAGCTGGGTCAGCGCCATTTCCACCATCGACACGGCGCCTTCGACCAGCTTCTTGCGCGCCGAGATTACCGCTTCGGCCTGCTGGCGACGAAGCATGGCTCCTGCAATTTCAGGTGCATAGGCAAGGTGGGTAAGACCGCATTCGTCAACCGTGATGCCTGCAAGCACCAGTCGCGCGTTGAGTTCGGTGCGCAGTTCGGCGTTGATCTGATCGTGATGGCCGCGCAGCGTGACTTCGTGGTGCTCGATATCGTCATACGGGTAGCGCGAGCCGATCGAGCGCACCGCGCTTTCGATCTGCACGAAGACGAAAGCCTTGTAGTCATCGACGTCGAACAGGGCCTGCGCAGTATCGGATACGCGCCAGACGACGTTTGCGGCAATCTCGATCGGATTGCCGCGCAGGTCGTTGACCTTGAGCTTTTCCGAGACGACGTTGTTGGCGCGTACCGAGATCTTGGTCTTGGTCATCCACGGCCAGACCCAGCGCAGCCCGTGGTTGCGGTCCGTGCCACGATAGGAACCGAACAGGTTGATCGCGGCGGCCTGATTGGGCTGGATCATGTAGAAGCCCGAGGCCATGAACACGATGGCGACCGGCAGCGCGGCAATCGTGGCAATGAAGCCCGGCACGGCATCTTCCGACGGATTGCCGCTGGCAAACCCGAGGACCCGTGCAGCGGTGAGGATCACCAGCACGACCATGAGGATCAACATGAGATAGCCGCTGATCGACCAGGCCCCGGTTTCGGTGCTGGCGGAATGCGTCTTCGACTCGGACATCGGAGATTCCCCTTAAATCTGATATCACATTAATATCAGATTCGGTTGCAGGTGCAAATGGTTTTGGATTCCTGAGGGGCGTAGCGTTGCTTGCCCACCCCCGGCCCCTCCCGCAGGCGGGAGGGGGAAGAAATGACCTGTGCATCCCCTCTCCCGCAGGCAGGAGGCGCTTCTGTTTCCCCCTCCCGCAGGCGGGAGGGGTTGGGGG
>NZ_LSIA01000093.1:0-352 GCF_001556015.1 Novosphingobium sp. CCH12-A3
CCAGAACATCGCCCTTGGTCGAGAGGAACAGCGCGCCTTCGACCTCGAACATGCCAGGAGCCAGGCCCTCGACGCCGATCGTCGCGTAGGTGCGGTCGGGCCCGCGGCCGAAGTCCTGGCGGATACCGCCCTGAAGATTGAAATAGGGGTCGATGGCCCGGCTGTAGAGCACCTGCACCTCGGCGCTGTCGATGCCGCGGCCGAACTCGCCTTCGCCCTCGCTCTTGAGCCAGAGCCGGTTGATGTCGCCGCCGTAAAAGCCTTCGCCATCCCAGCGATAGCCATCGCGGCCGCTATGCGCCTGATACTCGAACAGGTTGAGCAGCACCTGCCCGAAATTGTTGCCGCCGCT
>NZ_LSIA01000094.1:0-517 GCF_001556015.1 Novosphingobium sp. CCH12-A3
GGACTGGCCCTGCAGGGTTCATCGGCAAACGAAGGGCGGTTTCGTCAGGTCAGGCTCAGCGGATCCCCGCAAAGATCAGATCCGTCAGCCTCGGCCATTTCGGCAGGACCTGCTCCCACCCGCCAGCGCCCGCGCAGCGGGCATTGCCTTCCTCGGCCCCCGCTCCATACTGGTCAGTGACGCACGGTCACACGGGGCCGGGCCCAGCCCCTCCCGTCCAGTGCCATGCGCTACGGCAAGGCTATTTGTCAGATGCGCAAGAAGGCGGCCGCAGGCGAGCATGGGTCGCCTGCCCTCGATGGGGACGCTCAGCGCCAAGGCCTCACAAGGCCTTGCGCGACCAGATAGTCGCCGGCATCCACGCCGTTCACCGAGACCGAGGCGAGCGTCCGTCCATAGGGGGCGGTGCCAAGTCGCGTGATCGTCACCTGTCCGCGCGACAGCAGCCGCGTCAGGGCAACCCGCGAGGCTTCGCCTGCGGCAAAGTCACACTAGGCGTAGGACCGCCGACGGTCCT
>NZ_LSIA01000095.1:0-842 GCF_001556015.1 Novosphingobium sp. CCH12-A3
CTCGGCAGGCGACCACTCGGCTCATCGCCGAGGCGTGCAAGGCGCACCTCCTGCGCGAGATCACCCAAGGCAACGCCTTCCGCCGCTATGTCATCGCCGTGTGATGGGCAAAACTCGTCAAAACAGCAGAAATTCAACTAACTTTCTGACATTACTTATAAAATATGACCTCCCCGGAAATGTGCCGTACAGCGCCAAAATAGGCCCCGGATAGGGGAAGGGTGCAGCGGCGCGCCGAACGCGCTCTACGGGCCCCTCAAGGCGAAATTTGATGATTTGGCACTGCGGGCGACCTTTCACCCTTCGCTTCGAGCCTGGCGACGGCCAATTCGAGTGCGCGGGCTGTCGGAAGAGCAAATCCCCAGCAGGCCGGATCAAATGGTTCGCTGTCCCAGCGCGGCCGTCGCCGCAGTTCCGCCTGTATCGCAAAATCCCTCGCGAGCTGGAGACTGGCGAGCGCTTCTGCACGGCTTTGCCGCTGTCGGCTCTCCGCGCCCAGGGCATGCAGGGCGCGCTGGCGCCAGTCAGGTCCGTCACGGTCGACCCGCGCCAGATAGCTGAACGCGCTCAGCCTCTGCGCTGCCGCCTCAAGGCGACGATACCGTCTGCGTAGACGATGACGATGAACCCGGCGAAGCGCTACTGTGAGCATCGCCCTCGACATCGCCGACTTGGGGAGCGGCATGCGGGGCAGCTCGGCCCCAGGGCACCCGGGCACAGCGAAGGTCGCGGCAAAGCGGCGCGGCAACTCGCGGTCGTGGCAATGAGCGTGGGCCAGCAGCAGCGTGCGCGCAGGCACGACATGGAGACGGTTCGCGCTGAACTCGCGCATGTAGGCATCG
>NZ_LSIA01000096.1:0-466 GCF_001556015.1 Novosphingobium sp. CCH12-A3
AGGGGGCGTTTGCGGGAGGGGGCGGAATCCTACGCTAAGGATTTGGGCCAGCGATATTCCCCGGTTAGATTGATGTGTTCCCATCCCAACGGCGAGACGTGGGCGAGTAGATCAGGCGCGATATGGGTACCGCTGGCGGCCCGGGTATTGACGACCTCGCCGAGCTTCATGGTGTTCCAGAATATGATGATGGCGGCGAGCAGGTTCATTCCGGCGATGCGATAGTGCTGGCCTTCGCCGGATCGATCCCGGATTTCACCTCGGCGGTGGAAGCTGATGGCGCGCTTTAGGGCGTGGTGGGCCTCACCCTTGTTGAGGCCGATCTGAGCCTGGCGCTGGAGGCCGGCATCAAGAATCCAGTCGATCATGAACAGGGTTCGCTCGATGCGGCCCACCTCTCGCAATGCGAGGGCCAGCTCATTCTGGCGCGGGTAAGAGGCGAGCTTGCGAAGAATCTGGCTGGGGG
>NZ_LSIA01000097.1:0-732 GCF_001556015.1 Novosphingobium sp. CCH12-A3
TTGTATGATCCGGGCCTTGTCAAGTTCGCATTGAACGGTTCCTTCTGTTGACGGGTTGGGGGCCCCCACACGCAATGCTCAAGGATTGGCTTCATTAGTTCCGAGGTCAGCTGATGCACTATCCGTGCATAGACTTGTATCCGGTCGAGGCCGTGGCCGCGTACCATAATCCGTATTCACATCCCCGGATCGAGCAAAGGCGGATGCGGACCAAACTACTACTGGGCGTTTTCAGGCGCCATCAACTTTCCCGGTCACACATCACACCAATCCGCGTCGCCTTATCGAGCCTGTTGCAACATAAGCATCAGGCGGCGCGGAGCTCGGCACCTTGAGGGACCAGACCGGTCTCCGCAAAGCGCCAAAGCGCGATTAACAATTTTCGGGCGAGCGCAACGATCCCCACCTTTGCCGCGCGAGCGCCGTTGCCTTTGAACCGGTTGCGATACCAAACGGTCAGTTCGCTACTTGGCTGATATTTCAACCAACACCACGCAAGCTCCACCATCTGCACACGTGTGCTTCGGTTACCGGCTTTGCTGATGCCCTGATCACGCGACACGTCGCCGCTGGCGAAGGGCGCCGGAGCTAACCCAAGGAAGGCCGCGACGTGTCGTCGGCTTTCGAACTTTCGGCAGAAAACCTCTGCAACCAACATTGCCGCGCTGTTCGGACCAATGCCCTTCAGCTGCTCAAGGCGAACCGCTTTCTCTCGGCATGGGAAGGTAGACT
>NZ_LSIA01000098.1:0-10274 GCF_001556015.1 Novosphingobium sp. CCH12-A3
GCGCGATTTCCGATCTGGTCCGCGCCGGGCTGATGACCCGGCACTATGCGGGCTACGCCACCAACCACAAGAACCGCGGCGGCGGACGTCACGCGGTTTATGTGGTCAAGCCAGGCGTCCTTGCGCTGCTGCGCAAACCTGCGCCGCCGCAGCGACAACGTCCAGGTCCTGCCAATCCCCAAGGCGAACTCTTTGCGGCCTGATCTATCCATGGTCGCTCCCGGCTATCCCGCCATGCAGAAAAGCGCGCGGCGAGGATCGGGCTTTGGCCCTACGCCCGGCCATAGGCCGAAGGTCCGAGCTCCGCGGTTATGGCTTCGGTCGTGCCCTGACTCAGCACGGGCTCAACGTTCTGCCGCTGCCAGGGAAGCAGCGATGGCGCCGATCGACTGGAACAGCACGAGTGGATCGTCGCGCGAAGGCAGGAAGCCCTTGCCTAGCCAGAAGGCTGCAGCCTCGTCATCGATGGCATTGACGATCACTGCCCGGCCGCCAACGAGGCGGGCAGCTTCCAGACACCGTCCCAGAGCGTGCCGCAGCAATCCCGAGCCGATGCCCTGTCCCGCCCATGCCAGATCGGTCGCGAGTTGACCGAGCAGCAGGCAAGGCACGGGATCGGGCGGTTGCCCCGTCCGGATGGACCGCGGCAGAATGCCGGGTATCACCGATGTCGGAGCCAGGCCGTAGTAGCCCACCACCCGCATCGCCTCATGCACGACCAACACCGCAGTAAACCCGCGCTCTTGGTTTGCGAGGGCGCGCCCCTTGAGCCAGTGATTGAGCGATGGCTTGCCGCAGTCGAAGTCATCGACTTCGTGAGCTGCGTTCAACAGTTCCGGCGCCGACAGGCCCAATTGTCAGTGCCGATCGTCCGAGGGCATGTCCCAAGGCGCCGGTCGTCTGAGCACATCGACGAGCGAGGGAACGGCCTCGGCAGGCTTTTCGAGCAGCGCGATGAATTCGGCAAACCCTTCGGTGCTCATCCGCACGAGCCTCTGGTCCATCAGCACATCCTCGGCGGCGCGCACCGCCGCTTCTCGCACGAAATCGGTTCGCGAGCGGCCGCGCGCAATTGCCGCACGATCGATCAGGGCAATGTCGGCATCAGGCAGACGCATCGATACCGGGTGATCCTTGCGTTCAAGGGACTTGGCCATATTCTATCTCCACAAGGCATCATACAGGGTGTATTGCAAAATGCAATACAGACTAATTGCGGTCGGACGGGGTCCATGAGCAATTCGGAATTCTTGAGTGACGTATCCGACCAACACGGTGTTTCTCCCCGGCGTCTGGCTGCGGCGCTCAGGACCGCCGAATCCGAGTTGGCCATTGTTGCCTGGGTCTCGCCTGAAGCGCTTACCAAAGCTGCCCGCATCGGAAGCGTGACACCGCAATCGCAGTTGGTTGAAATTTGCGGGATCATCGACCGGATCATTCCTTGGGCGGCCAGCGCGCCAACGGCCTATGCCTGGTACCGGTCGCAATCGCTGCCTTCTTTCGGTGATGCAACGGCTGAAGAACTCGTGCGTCAGGGATGGAGCAACAAGCTGCACGCTTATCTTGATCGGCTGAAAGATGGCGGCTTTGCCAGATTCTGGAGTGCTATGCTTCGCGCGATCGCACTTGCCGCGCGACGGGAAATCCGTGTAAACTATTGATAAAATTTAACATAAGATATATTATCAATGTGAAACGGGTGGCAGCGGCGACCGCTCGCGTCCCGCCGGTTTGTCCCACATTTTCCCCTCTTGCCAGGTTGTGGGATAAACCCGATCCTGTCCCGCGCTTTGGGTGCCGATCAGGTCGGCCTGCATTTGCTTCGATCTGCGGGCGGCGCATCCTACAGGCGACACCGCTCCGAGATCATCGGTCCCGAAGAAGCGTCGCATCTGGTCGTCGAATTCCATGTCTTTGCATTCGGATTTACAAGCGGCCTGATGACCTCGTCCGCCTCGTCGAGTGCAGAGCGCATCGCACAGCGGGTCCGGCGATCCCGGCGCAACGTGTTCATGCGATCGATTTTGGCGAATTTGGAGGCTATGACACGGTCGGGCGCGCACTTCTCCATCAGGTGCTGTCAGGCCGTCTGGTCCGGATTGGCTAGGGTCTTTACGCCAAGGCCGAGCCCTCGCCGCTGACCGGCGGGCCTGGGGATATCATCGGGATCCGGATCTTGGCGAGCGAGGCCGTCGAGCGGCTAGGCAAAATCGGTTTCGCCATCGAAGCTGGATACTGCCTACAATAGCAGGCGCTCGACCGAAGTTCCGACTGGACGCGCGCTGCAGTCTCAGCCCGGACCCGCCGACAGGTCGGCTACGATGGCCACTTTGTCGTCTTCCAGCGCATCGGATCTTAAAGGTTCCTACCGGATCGCAAGTGATGCTCAGCCAGCCTGATCACGCTTTTCGCATGGTCAGTTGGCCCAGAGCACCGATATAGGAACACCGGAAATCTTCTCACTGAACGGTCGCGGCCCGTCATGGTCGTGGAGCACCAGCCCACGAACGAATTTGTCGCCCGCCGCCTCTTCGAGTTTGCGCAGCCCCGAAAAGTCGCCGCGACGCAACGTCGCGGACGCCTTGACCTCGATGCCGACGACGCGTCCCTGTTGATCCTCGAGCACGAAGTCGACCTCGTCACCCTCTTTCGTACGAAAATGCGAGAGGGTCACGCGTGCATCGCTCCAGCCGATCAGCTTGCGTAGTTCAGACCCAACGAAGCTCTCGAGGAGCGGGCCAAAGCGCTCGGGATCTGTCTGCGGCGGTGCCGCGCTGAAGCGACGGAGCGCGGCCAGGAGGCCACTGTCAAGGAAGTGATGCTTCGGTGTCTTGATGAGGCGCGAGATACGATTGCTGAACCAGGGCGGCAGCGTGTCGATCAGGAACATGCGTTCGAGCGTCTCGATGTAACGCCCGACTGTCGCCCGCGAGATTTGCAGTGCCGACGCCATGTTGGAATGATTGGATAGCTGTCCCGACTGCTCCGCGAGCAGCCGGACTAACAAGGGGAGTTTTTCCAACTGGTCGATCGTAGCAATGTCGCGCACGTCCCGATCGAGGATCAAGGCGAGATAGTCGTCGAACCATTTGATCCGCCGCTTTCCGTCGGCGCGACCTATGGCTTCGGGATATCCGCCTCGGGTGACCAGCTGCGCCAGATCCTGCCCGACAACGGGTTCACCGATCACAATCGGATCGCCGCTGAAGAAGCGATCGATCGCATCGCCTGATCGTTCCAACAGCTCCGCCTGGGCGAACGGAAAGAGTTCGACGATCTCGATACGGCCCGCGAGCGAATCCCCTATCGTTGGCAGCGCCATGACATTGGCTGAGCCCGTTAGCAGGAAACGTCCCGGGGTTGTGTCGGTATCGACCGACTGCTTGATCACCAGCATGAGTTCGGGAGCTCGCTGGATTTCGTCGATGACCGCACCCTCCAGGTTCCGGATAAACCCGACCGGATCGCTCTTGGCGTTGGCAAGAATAACCGGGTCATCAAGCGACAGGTAGGGGCGACGCTCGTGAACGAATTGTCGCACAAGGGTCGTCTTGCCCGCTTGGCGCGGACCTTCGACCAGCACGACGCGCGTATCCTCGAGTGCTGTCGCCACAGCCGTCTCTGCACGGCGCGGTACGAGCGGCAATTTTGGAGATGCGATCATGGCCAATTGCTACATCAAAGTGCGTCCAATCGTCAATATAAGCCTGACCAATCGTCAGTCTATATCCGTCCCATCGCCAACCCAGCCCTCTCACAGCCGCTTGATCAGCGAAGAGTAGCGGTGTTTTGCGGTTAACCCCGAACGCCCCTGCTCCTTTCAGGTTCAGGGTTTCGGGGGCAAAACCGTAATCTCTCTCTCATCTCGGTGGCTGAACGAAATCAGCATCGCCATAGCATGACGCCTGGGAGATTGGCGGCCGTCAAGGATCGCGGGTGCCCCCCGATTTTGGCCTGCTGCGGCTAGCGCCTTGCGATCAAAAATCGGCTCCCCCCACGCCCGCTATTCGCGGCGGCAGCGCGTGCGCGCCGCCGTCCCTGACTGCCTGACTCCGGCGTCCTTCAAGGCAGATCTTTCATCAGCGTGATGAGAGAAAATTCCTTTTGGAGGTTATCATGACGGACCGTTTCTCGAACTTTGCCGACCTTGCTGAACACTATGCGCGCGAAATCGCCACGCCCGACTACGCCCGGGCGTTCATGGAGCAGACCGAACTGGCCAAGCTCTCGATCGAGCATGAGCCGAGCGCAGCTGAAATGCCCGACCCGGAAGCGGCGCAGGCGGCGATCGAGATCATGCTGGCAACGGTCTTCGACCTGTTCCGCGACACCCGGATGGAGGACTTCGCCAGCGAAGTCGCCTGGGGCATCGCCAACAGCTTCCATGTCGTGGCCAAGCGCCTCGATGACCGCGAGGATGCAATGGCGAACCGGCTGCAGGAGAAGCTGCGCGAGTATGATCCGAGTGAGGTCTATGCGACCGACCTTGAGGACCTCACGATGCAGGCCCGCAGCCTCGCCGAATGCCGCGACGCGATGGAATGCATGCGCGACCATGCCGCGCGGATCTACCTCGTCGAAGCCGGCCGTCCGTTCTCGCCGATCCGGGGTTCGCGGGTGTCCTCCAAGACCAATGCCTCCATGATCGAAGCGCGCGATTATCTCGCGGCACAGAAGGCGCAGCGGCGCGAGCAGTTCGCCCCCTCGGGTCCGGTCGTGGTGTTCTCGGGCGGGCAGCAGTTCACCGACATTGCATTGGTGGAAGACTACCTCGATGCGATCCACACCCGGGTGCCGTCGATGGCGCTGGCAACGACTGCGCAGAACAAGGGCGCGGACGTGATCGCAGCAGCATGGGCCTCGCGCCACAATGTGCCGGTGATCCTGTGCAAGCCCCACACCTCGAGGGGACCTTCAGCGCCCTATCAGCGCAATGCGCGCATGCTCGCCTTCAAGCCGGTCGAAGCGGTGGTGTGCAGTGGCGGCGGCATCCAGGCGAACCTCGCTGACCGGTTGCGTGAGGCGCGCATTCCCCTTCACATCGTGCGCGATGCTTCGGCCCAGAACGAGGCTCCGGCGGCGAAGGCCAAGGCTCCAGCGCAGGCTGAAAGCCCGGCAATGAAGCGCGTTGCCAATGGCGACGATCTCCCGCCGTTCTGAGCGGGGCTGATCCGTCTTCATCAATCAGAAGGGTGTCCGGTCTCACCGCCGGATGCCCTTCATTTTTGTCGATCGGGACGCGCGCAATCATGGGCCGGCTCGCTCGTTTCTTGCCCTCGCCAGTGACGGCCTGGCGGCCTGCTGGCGGCGTGCGCGAAGCCTTCACATCAGCCGGGCCGACAAGACCAGTTCATGGGGCGACCGGGGGCCAACCAACAGGGTTGAACACTCTCGCAGAATTCCAAGCATGATGGCCGCCATTGGCCCGCGTCAAGAAGGGCGGTTCCCCCAATTTTTACGCCTGAAGAAGGCGAAAAATCGGCTCCCCCACCTCCGCTGGCGCGGCGGTCCGCGAGCGGCCCGTTCCTGACCCGGGCCAAGTTCGGCCATCCTTTGAGGTGCCTCTTCAATTCCTTTGACAGGAGGCTCAGATGAACGCTCTTACCAAGACCCTCGACATCCCGGCTTTCGACCACATCAGCTATGACGCCGCCATACGCGCCGCGACTATCCGGGCCCAGCACAGCTTCTTCGACAGCCATGTCATTGAGGACAAGTTCGGCTGCTTTCTCGCCATCGACGAAGGCGACTACAACGCCCTGCCCCAGGACCTGATCGACCGGATCGTCCATTCCGTCCCGGGTATGATGGCCGACGACTTCGACGAAGCGAACATCGCCCGTGCCGCAAGCTTCATGAGCGTGGTGATGGATCCCGAGTGGGACGCGAAATGCCCGTTCTGAAATGATCATCGACCGCTGCGCCGGAGGGCTCTTGAGAAGCTCTCCGGCCACTCTTTTTGCGAACCTGGAAATAGCGCAGCCGGCGCCCCCTCGCCTGCCTGCGGACGCAGGCAGCAACTTTGGGAACCCCGGCTACGCTGGCCTCTGTGGAGGCCGGCTTCAGCTTGCCCGCAGGCGCTTCTCCGCTTCGTCCAGACCGAGCTTCCCAAGAGCGGCGAAGAATGCTTCGACCCTCTCGAACGGCGCCTTGCCGAGAACCGATTTGTGCATCAGTTCGACACTCGCTGCCCGCTCGCTTTCGCGCAGTTTTGCCTCGCGCGTTTCCAGCGCTTGACGCTCCTTTGCGATTGCCTGTCGTTCCGCTTCAAGGCTTCCTTTCCTGGCCATGATGATACCTCGTGGGTTGGTGCTGAAACCTCCCGCGCCAAAGATTCCAAGCAGTGTCTGCAGTGGCAAGCCCTTTGCCACCAGTCCTGGAAATAAATCTTGCGACCCCGTCCTGAAATCAGCGGTACTCATTGGCTTAAAGACAGGTGGTCAAAGCCCGAATCCATGCGCCAGAAAGACCAGAAGCCAGTCACCAGATACAAGGTATCGGATTATGGGGAAGATTTGCACACCCTACACGGCATAAGCCGTAAAAATGGGAAAAAATGCAGCAAAATCAATAGAAACAACCTTGAAAGCGCTCGACAGTTTGGGTGCTGCCGAAGGCCATCTGGTCCCCAGAAATGCCGATAATTCAGATACTTTGCCCGAGAGTTCGAATGGTTCTGGTGGCGATTTGGTCCCCAATCCGCTTTTGCCCGGATTCCGAGCATTTCTGGACGGCAACCTGGCTCGCCGGAAAATGCCGCATGGACCCGGTGAGTACGACGTATGGGATACAGAGCTTGCGGGTTTCGGGATGCGTATTCGTGCTTCCGGCAATCGCTACTGGTTTGTCCGTCTGCGCCGACGTGGCAGGCATTGCCGCGTTTCCTTGGGCAAGGTCGACGTGGTCGATGCGCAGACGGCGCGTGGCGAAGCGCGCAAGCGCCTTGCCGAGGTCGCCCTTGACGGACTGCCAAGACGAGCGAGCAGCAAGATCGCGCCCTTGTTCGCTGACTACTTCCATGAGTTTTGGACGGATTACGCGCGGCATTGGAAGGCATCGACCCAGGCACGCAATGCCGCTGCATACAAGCAAGACCTCCTTCCCCGTTTCGGCAAGATGCGGCTCGATCACATCGGAAGGTCGGACATCGTGCGCTGGCGCGACGATTGCGCCACCGTGTGCGAAAGCCGGTTCAATCGGGCAGTGCCGGTCATGGCGGCCATGTTCAAATATGCAGAGCAGCTCGGGTACATCCGACGAGCCTCGAACCCATGCAGGGGGATGCCTCGCTTCAAGACCGAACTGAAAGAACGATTTCTCAGCCCGCAGGAATTTCGCCGAATGGCTCGAGAGCTTGACGCGGACGAAGCCACGTACCCTGCGCAAGTCGCCATCGTCAGACTGCTGATCTTCACTGGCGCGCGTATCAGCGAAATTCGAGATCTTGAATGGGACTGGGTAAAGTTGCCACGCCTGATGCTACCCGACAGCAAAACGGGCCCGAAGACCATCTGGCTGAACAGCCAAGCCGTCAGAATATTGCAAGCCGTTGAACAACGACCCGACACCAAGTTTGTCTTTTCCAACCGGTCCGGTACTCGCCCCATCAAAATCGGAAGCTGGTGGCATCCGTTCCGCAAGCGATGTGCGCTGCCTGACGTTCGTGTCCATGACCTGCGCCACAGCTTTGCCTCGGTCGCAGTCCGGGAGAAAATACCGCTCGCCACCATCGGCGGCCTGCTCGGCCACGTCCTGCCGGAAACCACTGCCCGATACGCGCACCTTGCGGATGAAACGATTGCCGAAGCCGCTTTGCGTGTTTCGAGCGGAATTGCAGGTTCGTTAGGACTTTCGGCATGACCAGTCTTTCCCTCAAGCAGATCGTCGAGAAGGCGCTCGCCGAGATCGGCGTTAGCCCAAAGCTGGCGCCACCGCCCAAGGGAAGGCCACGGAAGACGACCTGGATCGCCGCCGAGAACGGCCTTGGCATTCGCCACTACGCCAGTGGTCGGCATGTCTACATTGTTCAGACGCGGATGGGTGGGAGCTTGCGGACGATCACCATCGGCCCAGCGTCGGTCATCACGCGGCATCAGGCGGTGATGGTCGCGCGCCGGGTAATTGCCCACGCGCTTGTCGGTCATGATCCGGCAACGTCGCGCCAGCGCATTCGCAATTCACCGCGCATCGGCGATTTCATGCGCGAGTATTGGGAGAAATGCTCGCCAGCTTGGAAGGAGACCACGCAAGAAGCGGCGACGGGCTATCGCCGCTGCCACATCGACGAAGCATTCCCGGAGGCGTTCGTCGATAGCTTGAGCGAGGCCGAAGTGACTAAATGGTTCGTGGGCTTGACCGACCGGTCCGGGCCAAGCGCAGCAAACCGCTGCCTCGAAATTCTGCGGGCAGCGCTCAACAAGGCGGAGGAATGGGGATACCGGATCGAGAACACCAACCCGTGCTACGCTGTCCGTCTGAACCGCAAGAACCATCGCAACCGCTTCTTGTCCGACGATGAGCTGGCCCGGCTTGGCGCTGTCCTGGCACAAGCGCGTGAAGGCGACGACCGGACCGAGCAAGCCTATGCATCGGCGATCCTGTTGCTCGTGCTGACAGGCTGCAGAGTGAGTGAAATTCTTGGCCTGCACTGGTCTGACCTCAAAGGCTTTCGCATTCGCCTTCGCGACAGCAAGACCGGACCACGGACGGTCTGGCTCGGGGATGAAGCTCGGGAGTTGATTTTGGCCCTGCCCCGCTGTGGCAAGAATCCGTGGATTTTCTGGAACTGGCGTTCTCACCGCCCAATCCACAGCATTCAGGGCCCTTGGGAGAAGTTTCGGGATGAGGCTCGCCTGAAGGACGTGCGACTTCACGACCTGCGCCACACTTACGCCAGTCATGCCGTCATGGGCCGGGAGAGCTTGCCCATGATCGGTCGCCTGCTGGGCCACGCGACGGTAAAATCCACGTCACGCTATGCTCACTTCGACGATGCGCACCTCTTGGATGCGGCAGAGGCAGTAGGTGCCGCGATCGAGCGGGCCATGCTGACTGGCCGCGTCTGAGGCGATGTCGGCTTGCGTCTCGGTTTGATTTGGCTGGTCGCCGAGCACGTCGGGCAGAAGATCGAGTGGAGTATGGACGCAAGGTGACTTGAAACGACGGAAGCAGTTTGAAGAATGCAGGTCCGGAAGTGGCGCGCGGCCTTTGGCCCCTTGCCTTTCCGGGTTCGGAACGACAGGGTAACCTTCTGATGCGGCACGATCTCGATCATCTTCCGGCGAACAAGCAGCGCGAGCTTGAGCGCGTGCGTCAGTTGATTTTCGAGGAGTTCGAGGATGTTACCGCCTGCGCTAGCGAAAGCCGCAAGAAAGCTGGCCGTATCCTCAAAGTCATTCTCTACGGCAGTTATGCCCGCGGTGGATGGGTCGACGAGCCGCACACCGCCAAGGGGTACAAGTCCGACTTCGACCTGCTGATCATCGTCAATCACAAGGACCTGACCGATCGGGTCAAGTACTGGTCGCGGCTCGATGAACGCCTGATGCGTGAGTATGGGATCAGCGGAACGTTGAAGACGCCGGTGAATTTTATCGTTCATACGCTGGGCGAGGTGAACGATGGCCTCGCGCACGGGCGCTACTTCTTCATGGACGTCGCAAAGGACGGTATCGCACTTTACGAGGCTGACGATACCGAACTGCATACGCCGAAACCCAAAACGCCGGAGCAGGCTCTGGCGATGGCGAAAGAGTATTTCGAAGAGTGGTTCCCTGCCGGTGCGGGGCGCGTGAAGCTCGCACGTTTCGCGGTGGAGCAAACCTTGGTTAAGCACGCTGCCTTTGAATATCATCAGGCAGTTGAAAGCCTATATCATTGCGTCTTGCTGGTAGTGACGTTCTATTCCCCCCATGTGCACAACCTCGGATTTCTGCGCACGCAGGCTGAGCGCATTGATCGTCGCCTCACCTATGTCTGGCCGTCGGACAACCGGAAGCAGCGCGGGATGTTTGAGAAGCTCAAGGAAGCTTATGTCAAAGCGCGCTACTCGAAGCACTATCGGATCACGGCTGAGGAGTTGGCTTGGCTCGGTGAGCAGATCGAGGAATTGGGCCGCGTGGTGCACATAGTTTGCACGGAGCGCATTGCTGCATTGGAGGATCTGGCTGGAACCCGAACCGCAACACGCGCTGGGAAGTGATCGAGGTTGCGGACGTGTACGAACATGACGTAATCGCGGAGGGTCCGACTAGGGCACAATCAGGGGATTACTG
>NZ_LSIA01000099.1:0-382 GCF_001556015.1 Novosphingobium sp. CCH12-A3
GGGTGAGGATCTTGTCGGCGATGTCCTCCATGCGCTGGCACATCAGGGCAAGCGTGGCGTCCATCGCGGCGAGCCCGGCGGGACTGAGGTGGACGAAAGTGCGGCGGCCATCGCGGCCATCGTCCTCGCGCTCTACCAGGCCGCGCGCCTCGAGGATGCGCAGCCAGCGCAGGGCGGTCGTCGGCGGGACGTGGGCGCCGATGCAGGCGCTGGTGGTCGGCACGCGGCGGTTCTCGCGCCCGGCGACGTAGAGATCGAGCAGGATGTCCCAGGTCGGCTCGCCGAAGAGATCGGCGGGCAGGTGCTTGTGGCGGCGGCGGCGGGCGGCGTAGAACTCGCGCGCGGCGACAGTGTGGCGGGCGATGGTCGCCTCGTCGAGTGC